>USOF01000001.1 GCA_900556285.1 uncultured Collinsella sp.
GCCACCCATGGACTCGTCGGCCTCGACGGCGTCGATAAAGTCGCGGGCGAGCGTGTGGTGCAGGTTCTTGCTCCACCAGGCCAAAAAGGCGCCGAACACGATCAGCACGACGCCGAACTTGATCCAGCTGCCGCCGGCCACCAGCATGCCGATGCCGATGAGCGCGGCAATCGCGGCGGCGACGTACAGGGAGCCACGGCGCCTGGGCGAGGCGACCAGGCGCGCAAAGTCGGTGACGAGGTCGTTTTCGTACTGATACTCGTTGAGGTACAGGATGCCGTCGTCGGCTGCTGCCTGCGCCTCGAGCGCGACCTCGACCTGGTCGGCTGCTTCGGAGGGAACGAGGTTGCTCTCTGCGTCTGCCATGCTCTTTGGACTCCTATCGCGGCGGGCTCGCCGTACGGGTTATTATGGAATGCAGTATGCCGTGCGACCGCATGGCCGCCGCGGCAACAAGACTCAGTATACCCGGGGGAGCACCCATGGAATCGTTGTACCGAAAGTATCGCCCGCTCACCTTCGACTCCGTGGTGGGCCAGCAGCATATCGTCTCGACGCTCGAGCACGCTATCACCGAGGGACGCCTGTCCCACGCCTACCTGTTCTGCGGACCGCGCGGCACGGGCAAGACCACCATGGCGCGCATCCTTGCCAAGGCGCTGCTGTGCCGCAATGCCGAGGCAGCGCGCGCCGAGGGTGCAAGCGGCTGCATGCCCGACGGTACTTGCGAGGAGTGCGAGCTCATTGCCGAGGGCAACCACCCCGATGTCTACGAGCTCGATGCCGCAAGCCGTACGGGCGTGGACAACGTGCGCGAGGAAATCATCAACTCCGTCAACTTTGCTCCGGTGCGCGGCAAGTACAAGATCTATATCATCGACGAGGTTCACATGCTCACGACGGCGGCGTTCAACGCGCTGCTCAAGACGCTTGAGGAGCCGCCGGCACACGTGATCTTTGTGCTGTGCACCACCGACCCGCAAAAGATTCTGGAGACCATCCTCTCACGCTGCCAGCGTTTCGATTTCCATCGCATCGGCAACGAGGATATCGAGCATCGCCTGGCATACGTGTGCGAGCAGGAGGGCTTCGATTACGACGACGAGGCGCTGGCTATCGTGGCGCGCCATGCAAAGGGCGGCATGCGCGACGCGTTGTCCACGCTGGAGCAGCTGAGCGTCTTTGGCAACGGTTCTGTGCATGCGGACGACGCCCGCTCGCTTTTAGGCGAGGTTTCGGACCAGATTCTGGGCGAGTTTTCCCGTGCCATTGCCGATCGCGATGTTGCCGAGCTCTATGGACTGATCCGTGCGCAGGTCGAGGAAGGAAACGACCTGCTGGAGCTGACGCGCGACCTGGTAGCGCATGTGCGTGACGTGTACGTTGCCTGCGTTGCCGGTGCCCGTGCCGAGCTGTTTGAGGGCGGCTCCGAGCAGGCCGAGGCGCTTGCTGCCGAGGCCGCTGCCTTTGGCGAGCATCCTGCCGACCGCCTGGCCCGCGTGCTGACGGTGCTCGACGATGCCGCACTGGAGATGAGGGGCGCGAGCGACGTGCGCCTGGTGCTCGAGATTGCCTGTACGCGTCTGGCACGTCCCGAGGCTGATTTAACGATTGAGGCATTGGCCGAGCGCGTGGCACGCCTGGAGGCCATGGTTGCCAACGGCGCCGTGCCGGCGAGCGTGGCTGCTGCTCAGGCCGCCGCGCCTGCAGCATCCGTATCCGCTGTCGCCCAGCAGCCGACGCTCATTTCGGGCGCCCGTGCTGCCGCTCCGGCGGCATCCGCTGCCCCCGCTGCTACGTCCGCGCGACAGGGCGGTATGCCTTGGGACCGTGGTGCTGCTGTTCCGACGGCTCAGCCTGCGCCCAAGTCCGCGGCTCCTGCGCCGGCTCCGACGCCTCAGCCCGTTGCGGCCCCCGCGCCTGCCACCGCTCCGGCACCTAAGCCCCAGTCCAACAATGCCGCCCAGGTTGCCGCCGCCGGTGCCGCCGAGACCCCCGCGGTCGAGGATGCTGGCGAGCTCCAGCGCAAATGGGCCGAGGTTGTCGAGCGTGTCAAGGCACGTCAGGCTTCCTACGCAGGGCTTTTGCTCAACGCCCGCGCCACGGCCGACGACGGCTCCAAGCTCACGGTCTCGTTCCCCGCGGGTTCGACTTTTGCCATTAAGATGCTCGGTCGAGCCGATACGCAGTCGGTGGTCCTGCCGACGGTCTGCGCGGTCTTCGGTCGTCGTACCGTCGACTATGTCCTGGATGGGGGTGGCACGCCGGCTCCTCAACATGAGGAGCATTCTCCATCTGCACGGGCTGCGGCATCTGCGGACCCGCAACCCGTGTCCTCGGCGCCCCCTGTATCCTCGAACGCCAGCGCGCCGCAGCAGCAAGCGGCGCCGGCAGCGGCATCGACCCCGTCGGCGCCTAAGCCCGCGGCGCCCAAACCGGCTGCTCCGACACCCGCGCCCAGGTCGTCTGACCTGGGCAAAGCCCCCTGGCTACGCTCCGACAACCCCGCCGGCGCTCCTGCCACGGGTAAGCTCCCGACTGAGCCCGCGCCCCGTGCGCCCGAGCGCTCTGCCGCTCCCAAATGTCAGCCTGCTGAGTCGTCTGCGCCGTGGGAATCCGAGCAGGTTCCCTACGACGATGCCATGGTCGGCGGTTTTGCTGCCGATGCTGGTGGGGACGATCTGCCTCCGTTCGACGTGCCGGGTGCGGCGTCCGCGCCCAAGTCCGCTGCAACTGCCCCCAAAGAGGAGGACGCTCCTGCAGCTCCCTGGGAGTCCAACCCCGGTGCGGGCAGCCCCTTCGGCCATCAGGGTGCAGCCCCGAGCATCCCGCAGACCGAGGACGAGGCCAAAGCCCTCATCCGCAGCGTCTTCGGTCAGTCCACCATCTTCAAGCCGGTGGAGTAACCGTGCGGGCGGGTATGCTGCTCAAGAAGAGGTCTCTTTGTCCGGGCGCATCTGTATTTCGGACATGTGCAACGTGGTGCCGCGTATGTCGCATTCGAGCAGACAGGTACGTGACGGTCGGCCTAGGATGCTGAGGTCGATGCGATACGTCGCGCGGCTGTCCGTGTACTCGACTTGCTCGGCGTTAATGGTTGCTCCGATTGCCAAATAAACGCCTAGCTCGGCATCGACAATCTTGAAGTCCTTTATCTTGACCTTGAACTCTTGATAGAGGGACGGGCTGTTGTAGTAGACGGTTCGGGTTCCGTCGGTGCACTCATCGGTCGTCTCCCATTTGACGACGGGCTGGTCCGAGCTGGCTATCAGCAGTTCTGCTCCAAAAGCTATGGCATGGGTGATGACAACCAGCAATGCCCAGCCGACAAAGAGATAGAGAACCACATATGCAACGGGGTGTTTTGAGCGGATGTTTTGGAGCGCGTTGGGGGCATTCATGGGGCACCTCCAAATTACTATCTATGGCAATCAAATTATACCCTGCCGCCATGTGCGCCGCCTCGAGCAGCGGTTCGGCATTTAGCTATTTAGTGGCGCACATGAAATGCCGGATTCGGCTCTACTAGATTGAGTGTGCGATATTATGCAACCTTGCATAATTCGACCTTGCATAATCTTTGAGTGCGGTTTGTATTGGAGGACATGTATATCGACTGAGGTAACACGTCCGCCCCGCTCTCTCGCCGCGCGCCGTGGTACGATTTTTGAGTTTGAAAGTCCCGCCGTGCTCCGGCTGCCCTTGCAGCTCGGCGTGCGGCCGCACGTAAAGGAGCCATCATGGCCGGTATGAACATGCAGCAGATGATGAAGCAGGCTCGCAAGATGCAGGAGCAGCTTGCCGCCGCGCAGGAGAACCTCAAGTCCCAGACCGTCGACGCCTCTGCCGGCGGCGGCATGGTCAAGGTGACCGTTAACGGCGAGATGGAGCTCGTCAACCTCACCATCGATCCCGATGCGCTCGATCCCGAGGACGTCGATATGCTGCAGGACATGATTATGGCTGCCGTCAACGAGGCCGTTCGCGGCGTCAACGAGCTCGCCAACAAGCAGATGGGCGCCATCACCGGCGGTCTCAACATCCCGGGCATGCCGTTCTAAGACGCGCATATATATGAGTTCCAACCATAGCCTGCAAAAATTGCTCGATGAGCTGGGCCGTCTGCCGGGCATTGGTCCCAAGTCGGCTCAGCGCATCGCCTATTACCTGTTGGAGGCTGACGCCGAGGAGGCGCGCCGCCTGGCCGAGGCCATCCTGGAGGTTAAGCAGGAGGTTCACTTTTGCAGCCGTTGCTTTAACTACGCCACGGCCGACGAGTGCTCCATCTGCCAGGATTCGATGCGCGACACCACTCGCATTTGCGTGGTGGGCGAGCCGCGCGATGTCCAGGCGATCGAGCGCACGGGCAGCTACCACGGTCTCTACCACGTATTGGGCGGCGTGATCAGCCCCATGGACAAGATTGGTCCCGAGCAGTTGCACATCCGCGAGCTGCTGGCGCGTTTGGGCCACGAGGATATCCATGAGGTCATCATCGCCACCAACCCCAATATTGAGGGCGAGACCACGGCGAGCTACCTGGCCCGCACTATCAAGCCGCTGGGCGTTGAGGTATCGCGTCTGGCGAGCGGCCTGCCCGTGGGCGGCGACCTGGAGTATGCCGACGAGCTTACGCTTGGGCGCGCTATCGAGGCCCGTCGCACGATTTAGGTGGCGAGCCTGCTCCTGCCGTATGTTTTCCTCGCGACGCACGGGGTAGTCATAATTTCCCCGTGCGACTGTAAGTTTGTTGTGCAACAAAGATGCTTTGTATCCGCTTATCGCATGGATGCTTCCGCTCACATCCTTAATTTGCCCATTCGTTGCGCAACCTTTTGGGTTCGCTGATACACTCAAATATGGATTCGAATGAATGCGCCGCTCCCGAGCGGCGTGTTTTTGTTGGAGGAGAACGCATGCGGCCCGGTGGCACTCAGACAAAGCGCGGCACCGCGGTGCGCATGCGGCGCCGACTGGGCTTGGCGCCGCGGGCGTACGCACTGCTGTCTTGCTCGCTGGTGCTGGTCATAGCTGGCGTTTCTGCCTATGGCATGACCGTGCCGTCCATGATGCAGGCACATGCCGCACGCGAACCGCGCGTGGGGCATGAGGTCAAAAGTGATCTGGGCACCACGACTGGATATGCTTGGGCAAGTGTGGTCGCGCATATTGTGTTTGGCGCCGACGACGCGGACGGCGCCGAGGCCCCGGACAACGAAGTCACGCTTGCCAATGGCAAAACCATCGTGCTCACCAACACCAAGATCATCGATCGGTTGTCCAACAATAGCGTGGCGGCAACGGTGAATAAGGTCGAGCAGCAGAAGGAGCAGGACGCCCAGCAGTCCGGAAAGCCCGGTAGCTCGGATACTTCTGGCTCCGGCTCGGATTCGTCGAGTTCGAGCGGCGGCTCTGGGTCGGGTTCCTCTACCGGAGGGCCTGGAAACGGCGGCTCGACGGGCGGCAACACTGACAACGATGCAAACTCCGGCGGCCTTTCCGCTGCTGAGGAAGAGAGCATTCACAGTTGGCTTGTGACCAAGTACAACATGCTCGACGGCTATGTTTCTCGTGCCAATGACGTGGTCTCGACCTATAACTCTACGGGCGATCCCAGGCCGTGCGACAGCCTGGTCGGGGAGATGTTTGTCATTCGAGCCGAGTTCGGTCGTCAGACATTCTCGCCCCGGTCAAGGTGGTATCAGCAGTATGCCAATCTGTGGGGCTGTTACACCAACCTATGTCAATGGGTCGGCCATTACGGCGATGATGACGTCGCGCTCGGTAACTTCAACAATAACGTGGCGGCGCTTGCCCTATGATGACCGATCTTGCATCCACCACACCACAATCGCTCGGTCGCGATCCCATGGTCGGCCTGCGCCTGGCGCGTGTCGACGGGTTTGAGCCGGCCATTGCGCTCGGTCAGGACGAACTGCCTGTCTATCTGCGTCGTTTTACGATACTGTTTGCCGACGATGCCACCATGCGCCGTGGCGGTATCGGCCGCGTGACGCGTGCTGTCAACGCCCAAGGCGAGGACGTAGCACTCAAACAGCTCATCTTGCCGACGCGCGATGAGTTTGACGACGATGCCGCCCATGAGTCGCTGGTTGCCAAGTTCAAAGCGGCATTTCGCGAGGAATATGAATGCCATCGCGCCCTTTCGGGCCTTAAGGGCTTTCCCCGCCTCTATGGCTGGGGCGAGGTTGACGGTGTGCCTGCAATTGTCATGGAATGGGTCGAGGGCGAGACGCTCGCCCGCTTGCGCTCGCGACTCGCCGTGGACGATGCCGGACGCCTATCGCCGCTTGTGGCGGCGCGTCTGGGTCGCGACCTGTTCGATCTGCTCTGCCGTATGAGCCTGGTGGGCGAGGGCTTTGTCCATCGCGATATCTCGCCCGCTAATATTATGGTGCGTACGGCGCGCCTGCCGCTTGACCGACAGCTTGCCGAGGGCACCTTTGACCTGTGCCTGATCGACTTTGGCTCGTCGCTGGCGCTTGAGCCTGCGTCGGCCGTGGCCGGTACCGGCGGCAAGGCGTCGTTTACGGAGCGTTATGCCACGCTGCGTCGCGCGACGGTTGCCTATGCCCCGCCCGAGATGCTCACCGACGATATTCCCGACCTGCGCGCTTTGCGTATGTCGCCGGCGATTGACGTCTATGCCGCGGCAAGCACGGTTTACGAGCTCATTGCCGGCGTCGTGCCATACGAAGCCGCGCCGAGCACTTCGGGCACCTCGGGTTCGCGCAAAAAGACGCGCGACATTGCCAGCCCCTACCGTCTCAAGACGGACACACGGCCCGACTATCCCATTGGTGCCCATGCGCCCGGTTGTGATTTGACTCAGCTGCTTCGTCGTGAGCCCGATGTGGCGCTCGCCGCGGCCGAGCAGGCCCAGCAGCTGGGGCTTGAGCCGGATTCCGAAGAGCTACGCGATGCGCTGGCGTTTGTCGATGCCCAGCTGTTCGACGTGGTGATGGCCTGTCTGTCCAGTCATCAAAAAGATCGTCCCGAGCCGGCGGCGGTCGAGGCGGCGCTCTCGGCGTTTTGTGACCACTATGCGCAAAATGTCGGTCGTTCGCTTCGCGGCGAGCCGCTCACGCCGTGCCCCATGGATGCGTCTGGCCGCGCGGTTCGTCGCGCGCTGATGGTCGGCGCGACGGTCGTCTGTGGCGTGGTTTGGGCTGTGGTCGTGGTTTCGGCCGCGCTGCTGGCGTCGGGCGCCCGCGTGACGGCGACTTTGGGATCGCTCGTGTGGTCTGGGTCGCTACCGAGTATTATTGCCGCACTGGCGTTGGCGCTGCCAGGCATAGCCGGCGTTACCGCGGGGGCACTTGCGCGCAATCGGCGCTCGGGGTTCCTGCAGGGTGTGCTTGCGCTTTCTGCCTGCGAGGTTCCGGTGCTGGTTGTGGCTGCATGTAGCGTATTTTCCCAACGCGCCGTGATGGGCGGCCTTGTTGCCGCTCTGGTTGCAACCTATACGCTTACGTGGTTTTTGCTTGCGATGGGCTTTGCCTTTGAACTTCCCGTTTCGGCACCACGACGCACAAAAGCCCAGATGGCGACTCCGCTTGCCGGTGGAGCCGCAGCTGCCCGTACTTTTGGCGGACCTGTCGAAGTATCGTCCGATTCTATTTCTACGACCAAGGAGGCCTAGGTCATGGCATCTCAAGTTGAGCTCACCCCATGCGGGGCCATGTTTGACATCTTTAAGCGCGCGGCGCATCTGAGCCATATCGAGCTGTGCGGCTTGGTGCTTTCGTCCCGTCCGCTCGCCGACGGCCGCAGCCCGCAGAGCCGAGCCACCGATCGCTCTTGGGTTTCCCGCTTTATCGTTCGCGCGCCGGTCGGCACGCTTCAGCAGCGCTACTTTGCCGAATACGGTACCTCGGCTGCGCGTATTATGTCGCAACTGGCCCTGCGCCAGCGAAACCCCATGGACTCCACGGCTGTGATCAATATGGTGTGCGGTCCTGCAGGTGAACCGATGGTACGCGCGCTCGAAGAGTGCCACCAGGACACGAATCTCTATCGCAACGCGCTCGATCGTCTGTCCCAGGCGGCGGAACTCATGCCCGCCGAGCGCGCCGAGGCCGTGCTGGTGCTGTTTGTCGCCGTCGGTTGTTCGGCGGATGTGCGGTCCTCGGTGAACTATGCCATCGACTACGCGCACGCGACCTGTGGCGGAGGCACCTCCACGCCGCGTTCGCTTGGCATGTCGATGACCGCGGGCGAACGCGAACCCGCCCCGGCGCACCCCTTGGGCTTGCTGCGCGTACAAAACAGTTTTGTCGTGAGCGCCCCGCGCTGGATTCAGCCGAGTGAGCAGGGTGTTGAGATTGGCGCGCTGGCCACTGGTGAGGGCGATATTACCGACGTCGGCGACGATGTCTCGGCCCGCCATGCCCATATCTGGTGCGATGCTCAAAATATCTGGCACGTCGAGGACTTGTCGTCCACCAACGGAACCGTGGTGGTAAACGGGGCCACGCGCGTCTGCATTCAGGTCGAGCCCGGCCGTTCCGCCCAGCTCAATCCCGGCGACGAGCTCAAGCTCGGCGAATCCACTACCTACGCCATCCTCTTCGGTGCTCTCTAGCCGGCAGATAGGGACGTTCCTTTTCTCTGCCGGCTGGGGACACTCCTTGGCGCGCCAGAGCCAGTCGCCCGGGGATGGAGGGGCCATTTTGGCCCTTGGCAGTCACCCAAGGTAAACCTTTACCGCCCGCCTATATTTGCCGAAATTACACTTGAAGGCGGGGTACAATAAACCCACATGCGGATTATCGTTGCGGGCGCTTCCCATCGCCGGGGCGTGCCCGGGAGCATCCGGCATGCGGCCTTTGCGGCGCTCGGTCATGTGCAAGACGGGCGGTCGGGCCTGTAGGGCGCATCAGGTGCCCCTCGCCTCGGCATGTCTTCTCTCCACGCCATGTACCTGCTGCTGAGCCTGCCTGCCAGATGATTGGAAGCAACAGCGTAAATCCCATCACGCCAACATCCCGGCGATCGCCGGGGCCTGTATACCTATATGAGAGGAGAGGGGTATATGGCGCGTAAGTTTAAGTCTATGGACGGCAACGAGGCGGCCGCATATGTTTCGTATGCGTACACCGAGGTAGCGGGAATTTATCCCATTACGCCGTCCAGCCCGATGGCCGACCATGTCGACCAGTGGGCGGCCCAGGGTCGCAAGAATATCTTCGGCACCCCGGTCAAGGTCGTCGAGATGGAGTCCGAGGCAGGTGCAGCCGGTACCGTTCACGGTTCGCTGGGCGCCGGTGCTCTGACCACCACCTACACGGCTTCTCAGGGCCTGCTCCTGATGATCCCGAACATGTACAAGATCGCGGGCGAGCAGCTCCCGGGCGTCTTCCACGTCTCCGCGCGTTGCGTCGCTTCCCACGCCCTGAACATTTTTGGCGATCACTCCGACGTCATGGCCTGTCGTCAGACCGGCTTCGCCATGCTCGCCGAGGGCAACGTCCAGGAGGTCATGGACCTCTCGCCGGTGGCTCACCTTGCCGCCATCGAGGGTAAGACCCCGTTCCTTAACTTCTTCGACGGCTTCCGCACCAGCCACGAGATCCAGAAGGTCGCCATGTGGGACTACAAGGATCTGGCCGAGATGTGCGACATGGACGCCGTCCAGGCTTTCCGCGATCACGCGCTCAACCCTGAGCACCCGCACACCCGCGGCAGCCACGAGAACGGCGACATCTTCTTCCAGAACCGCGAGGCCTGCAACAAGGTCTACGACGAGCTCCCTGCCGTCGTCGAGGGCTACATGAAGAAGATCAACGAGAAGCTCGGCACCGATTACGGCCTGTTCAACTACTACGGCGCTCCCGATGCCGATCGCGTCGTCGTGTGCATGGGCTCCTTCTGCGACGTGCTCGAGGAAGTCATCGACTACCTCAACGCGCACGGCGAGAAGGTCGGCCTGGTCAAGGTTCGCCTGTTCCGCCCGTTCTCCATCAAGCACTTCGTCGACGTTCTCCCCGAGACCGTCCAGAAGATCGCCGTCATGGACCGTACCAAGGAGCCGGGTTCCATCGGCGAGCCGCTCTACCAGGACGTCGTCTCCGCTCTCTACGAGGCCGGCAAGACGGGCATCAAGGTCGTCGGCGGCCGTTATGGCCTGGGCAGCAAGGACACGCCTCCCGCGTCCGCGTTCGCTGTCTTCGAGGAGCTCAAGAAGGACGAGCCCAAGCGCGAGTTCACCATCGGCATTGTCGATGACGTGACCAACCTGAGCCTGCCCGAGGCCGAGGATACGCCCAACACCGCAGCCCCCGGCACCATCGAGTGCAAGTTCTGGGGTCTGGGTGGCGACGGTACCGTCGGCGCCAACAAGAACTCGATTAAGATCATCGGCGACCACACCGACAAGTACGTCCAGGCCTACTTCCAGTACGACTCCAAGAAGACCGGCGGCGTCACCGTCTCGCACCTGCGCTTTGGTGATTCCCCGATTCGCTCGCCGTACTACGTGACCAAGGCCGACTTTGTCGCCTGCCATAACCCCAGCTACATCGTTAAGGGCTTCAAGATGGTCCGCGACGTCAAGCCGGGCGGCACCTTCCTGGTCAACTGCCAGTGGAGCGACGAGGAGTTCGCCGAGCACATGCCCGCCGTGGCCAAGCGCTACATCGCGAACAACAACGTCAACGTTTACCTGATTGACGCTATCGACCTGGCGGCCAAGGTCGGCATGGGCAAGCGCACCAACACGGTGCTCCAGTCCGCCTTCTTCGCGCTGGCCAAGGTCCTGCCCGCCGAGGACGCCCTGCAGTACATGAAGGACGCGGCTACCAAGTCCTACATGAAGAAGGGCCAGGCCATCGTCGACGCCAACCACAAGGCCATCGATGCCGGCGCTACCGCTTTCCGTAAGTTCGAGGTTCCGGCCGACTGGGCTACCGCCGAGGATGTCGCTCCCGTCGAGCTCTCCGAGGAGACCAAGTCCGCTATCGCCCAGCAGGTCAAGAACCTGCTCGAGCCCATCGATCGCATGGACGGCGACAGCCTGCCTGTTTCCGCCTTCGTCGATTGCGCCGACGGCCAGTTTGAGCTGGGCGCCTCCGCATACGAGAAGCGCGGCGTCGCCGTGGTCGTTCCCCACTGGGATGAGACCAAGTGCATCCAGTGCAACCAGTGCGCCTACGTGTGCCCGCATGCCACCATCCGTCCGTTCGCGATGACCGAGGACGAGGCTGCCGCCGCGCCCGAGGCTACCCGCACGCTCGACGCCATGGGCCCCAAGGCCAAGGGCATGAAGTTCACCATGGCTGTGTCCCCGCTCGACTGCATGGGTTGCACCAACTGCGTCAAGGTCTGCCCCAAGGGCGCCCTCGAGATGGTTCCCACCGAGCAGGAGATGGACCAGCAGCCCGTTTGGGACTACATGGTCGAGAACGTCTCCGAGAAGAAGGAGCTCATCGCGGCCAACGTCAAGGGCAGCCAGTTTAAGCAGCCCTACCTGGAGTTCTCCGGCTCCTGCGCCGGCTGCGCCGAGACCGCCTATGCACGTCTGGTGACCCAGGTCGCCGGCGACCGCATGTTCATTTCCAACGCCACCGGCTGCTCCTCCATTTGGGGCAACCCCGCTGCCACCGCTCCTTACTGCAAGGACAAGGACGGTCACGGCCCGGCGTGGAACAACTCCCTGTTCGAGGACAATGCCGAGCATGGTCTGGGCATGGCCGTCGGTTACGAGGCCGTCCAGAAGAAGCTGATCGCCGCTACCCAGGACATCATCGCTGCCGATGGTCCGTCCGATGAGCTCAAGGCTGCCGGCCAGGCTTGGATCGACTCCGTCAACGACGCCGAGGCCTCCAAGACCGCTGCCGCTGCCTACGTTGCCGAGCTCGAGAAGTGCGGCTGCGATGCTTCCAAGGCGATCCTCGCCGACAAGGCTTACCTCACCAAGAAGTCCTTCTGGATCTTTGGCGGCGACGGCTGGGCCTACGACATCGGCTTCGGCGGCCTGGACCACGTCCTGGCTTCCGGCCACAACGTCAACGTCTTCGTCTTCGACACCGAGGTCTACTCCAACACTGGTGGTCAGGCCTCCAAGGCCTCGAACCTGGGCCAGGTCGCTCAGTTCGCCGCTGCCGGTAAGGTGACCAAGAAGAAGTCCCTGGCCGAGATCGCCATGAGCTACGGCTACGTCTACGTGGCGCAGGTCGCCATGGGCGCCAACCCGGCTCAGACCCTCAAGGCCATTCACGAGGCCGAGGCCTACGACGGCCCGTCCCTCATCATCGGCTACAGCCCCTGCGAGATGCACTCCATCAAGAAGGGTGGCATGCAGAACTGCCAGGCCGAGATGAAGAAGGCTGTCGAGTGCGGTTACTGGAACCTCTTCCGCTTCAACCCCGAGGCTGCTGCCGGCAAGAAGTTCTCGCTCGATTCCAAGGAGCCCGCGGGCGGTTATCAGGAGTTCCTGATGAACGAGGCCCGTTACGCTTCGCTGACGCGTTCCTTCCCCGAGCGCGCCGAGGAGCTCTTCAAGGAGAATGAGCAGGCCGCTATGGACCGCTATCAGCACCTGCTGAAGCTCAAGACGGTGTACAACGAGGCCTAAGTCTCCCACCGCAGGATCTGAGGGCTAACCTTCGCGGACGTCCTCGGACATGAAAGAACCCCCGCTGCGCACTACGTGCGGCGGGGGTTCTTTCGTCCTGCGGAGTGTCCGCGAAGGTTAGCCCTCAGATCCTGCTGCGACTACGTCCTCGGATTGTGTGGGCGGATGAAGGACGTGGTTGAGGGGGCCTTTTGTCCCCTTCGCTGTTTCGCGGCTTTGCCGCGAAATGCGCGCCACTTTGGGGATGGATGGGGGACTTGGCTGTTGCCGCCTTTTCGGAGTCCTTCTTTATTCCTTATGCTGGATGAAAAGCCCCTTGTTTTTGCAGGGGTGCATACTCGACTTATAAGTGCATAGAATCTCGTATAGCGCGAGTAAGATATTGCGCTGTCCGTTTTGTGTTTAGCAGAGATGTAGTTTGCATAATCCAACATAATCCTCGCTTCATTTAAATAAAGTCGCACGTAAATTACGTAGATATGTCTGAGCTGGAGTTCTGTACGCTGAGCGGATAAAAACGACCGTTCACCGTTCTGCTATTTTCAAAATGAATAAAATGAGCGATAAAGAGAATATAAACCTTAATAAACTCGCGTATCGCACGGACGCGGGTTATTAATGGGTTGTAGGCCTTTTACAGAAAGGATTCCAGCAATGTCTAAGCCTCTTGGTAAGCCCGATCGTATTGTCGTCGCCCTTGGCGGCAACGCCCTCGGCAACAACCCCGTCGAGCAGATCGAGGCCGTGAGCAACACCGCCCACGCTCTCCTCGGTCTCATCGAGCAGGGCAACGAGATCATCATCACCCACGGCAACGGCCCGCAGGTCGGCATGATCCAGAACGCCTTCGCCGCCGCCCACGACGCCATCGGCACCCCCGAGATGCCGCTGCCCGAGTGCGGCGCCATGTCTCAGGGCTACATTGGTTATCACCTGCAGCAGGGCATCGGCCGCGAGATGCACAAGCGCTATAAGCGTTGGCACGCCGCCACCGTCGTCACCCAGATCGAGTGCGATCCCGACGATCCCGCGTTCAAGAACCCGACCAAGCCGATCGGCCCCTTCTACACCGAGGAGCAGGCCAAGGAGTTCATGGCCGAGGATCCCTCCAAGGTCTTCGTCGAGGATTCCGGCCGCGGCTGGCGTCGCGTCGTCGCTTCCCCCGATCCCAAGAAGATCGTCGAGGCTGACTCCATCCTCAACCTGCTCGACAACGAGTTCATCGTCATCGCCTGCGGTGGCGGCGGCATCCCCGTCGTCCGCGACTACGAGAACAAGGGCTGCTACAAGGGCGTTCCCGCCGTCATCGACAAGGACCTGGGCGGCGAGCTGCTGGCCGAGGACTGCGACGCCGACGTTCTGTTCCTGCTGACCGCCGTTGAGCATGTCGCCATCAACTTTGGCAAGCCCAACCAGGAGGAGCTCGAGGACATCACCGCCGACGAGGCCGAGCGCCTGGCCGACGAGGGTCAGTTCGGCAAGGGTTCCATGGAGCCCAAGGTCCGCGCTGCCATCAAGTTCGCTCGTTCCCGCAAGGGCCGCACCTGCATCATCGGCGCCCTGGACAAGGCTGCCGAGACCATGGCCGGCCTCTCCGGTACTCGCATCCACGAGTAGTCTCTACTCTGTTGCCTCTCTCGTGGGCGCCAGGCAAAGCGCCCACAAACTAGCCTCTCTTCATGAGCCCCGCAGTCCGCTCCGACTGCGGGGCTTTTGCTGTTCACCTAGTCATTGGGAACCCGGCACTTGGGGACGTTCCTTTCCTGCCGGCAGCTTGGGGCAGTCCTTAAAGGCTGTCTCCAACGACCACTCATTTAAGTCTGTCCCCAATGACTGCCCCCAACGGCTGGTCATTTAAGTCTGTCCCCAATGACTATGTCCCCAATGACTAGTAGTAGGCCCACATGGCTTCGACTTCGTTAAGGACCTCTACGGCGCCCCAGCGGCGGGCGCTGCGGCTGGCCGAGTTGGGATCGAAGACTCCAATCTGGTCGGCGTCGTCAATACCGTAAAGCACAATGTAGTGGCCCACGTTGGTAAAGGTGCCCGGCCGAACGGCGGCGATGACGGGCGCTCCCGAACGCAGCGCCTGAGTCATCGAGTCGCGATCGTTATGGAGCTCCGTTCCGTTAAGTCCCAACTGCCACGCGCCGCTCGTCATAAACGACCATTCGGTTGCACCGGTGGGGGCGTAATTGCCCGCCTCGGAAAGCGCGCACATATCGACGGGGGTCATATCGGTGTGTCCCGTCTTAAAGATATAGACCATGGTGAGACACGTAGGCCCGCAGGCATTTTGGCGGATGGTGCCGCCGGCGTAAGGCAGCTCCGACCACGCAGGGTCGATCTGATACATATGGGGCATCGTGCCGGCTTGCCATTGCGAGCGCGGGGTCGAAAACGCAAACGAATAGCCGGGTGCGACGGGGGCCTTGAGCAGCTTGTCCTCGGCGGTGGGCTCGAGACCGGCCGAGCCGTGGGACATACAGGAGCTCATAAGCACAAAGACTAGACAGGTAAGGATAGAGCACAATGCGAGGCGAAGTCGACGGGCCGGCAGGGCGGGGGCGTTCGCTTGCGATGTCGAGCGGTAGGGCTTGCCGTCGCGTCCGCCTTGGGGATGCGAAAAGAAGCGGTTGATATGGATGCCGGGCTGACGTGCGCCGTTGCGGCGCAGTTGCGTAACCTCGGCCTGACGCTGTCGAGTGCGCGCGCCCAAGCGGCTATCTTGCTGCGCGCTTGTGCCCGTGCTCAGACGGCCACTCTGCCGTGTTCTGCTTGACTGCTGCCGAGACGAAGGCCTGGGTTGCTCTTGAGGACGTTGCGGATTGCTGCTCGTGGCACTTCTGGGCGTCGGCGTGGTACGGCCAGCAAGGCGAACGCTTTGTCGCCGTTGATCACCGTCGTTGTATCCGTATGCCATTCGTACCGCCTTGTCTCATGTATAACCTGTCCATCCTACAAAAAAGATGTGCAACAAATGGGCCTGCGCGTCAAAAGCTCGGTAAACGGTACGAAAGGCGCAAAACACACGGCCTCAAAAACATCTCTATATGCGTCCGATGAGCATGCGCCCGTCGGTCGGGCGGCAACAATGAGCGGCAAACCGTGCCGTTCGTCCCAAAAACGACGCCGCTCGTTTTGCAGTTCTGCCTTCGGTCGAGCTACAAGCGGAGCTGCTGCGCCAAGGCCGTATCTTAAAGCCACGAAATAAAAGAGCGCGGCAAAACAGACCGCGCAAGGGGTGACGTCAAGGGGCGTCAAAAAGGAAAGGAGGGGAACAATGGCGGACAAGAACGCAGAAGTTGCAGTCGAGGATAACGGCGGCATGAAGAAAACGCTTTCGCTCTGGAACTTCTTCACCATCGGTTTCGGTGCCATCATCGGTACCGGTTGGGTTCTGCAGGTCGGCGACTGGATGGTCGTGGGCGGCGGTCCCGTTCCCGCTATGATCGCATTCCTCTTGGGTGCAATCTTCCTCGTGCCCGTCGGAGCTGTTTTCGGTGAGCTCACGGCTGCTATCCCCATCTCGGGCGGCATCGTCGAGTATGTCGATCGTAGCTTTGGCCGTACGCTGAGCTACATCACCGGATGGCTTTTGGCCCTGGGCAACGGCATCCTGTGCCCGTGGGAGGCCATCGCCATTTCGACCCTCGTGTCCGAGATGTTCGGCAGCCTGCCCGGCCTTGAGTGGCTGCGCGCCGTCAAGCTCTACACCATACTGGGGGCCGACGTCTACCTGTTCCCGACGCTGATCGCGCTCGGCTTTGCAGCCTACGTCATCTTCCTCAACTTCCGCGGTGCCAGCTCGGCTGCCAAGCTCCAGGCCTTCCTGACCAAGGCCCTGCTCTGCGGCATGCTGCTCGCCATGGGCGTCTCGCTGTTCACCGGCTCGCCGGACAATGCCATGCCCGTGTTCTCCCAGGTCACCGGCGCTGGCGGCGGCAAGGCCGCTACCGAGAGCTCCAGCCTGTTTGCCGGCATCGTGTCGGTCCTGGTTCTGACCCCGTTCTTCTACGCTGGCTTCGACACCATTCCTCAGCAGGCTGAGGAAGCAGCCGAGGGCCTCAACTGGAACAAGTTCGGCAAGATCATCTCCCTGGCCCTGCTGGCCGCCGGCGGCTTCTACATGGTCTGCATCTACTCGTTCGGCACCATCCTCGACTGGCATGAGTTTGTTAAGAGCCCGGTTCCCGCGCTTGCCTGCCTCAAGGGCATCAACATGCTTCTGTACCTGGCTATGCTCGTCATCGCCACGCTTGGACCCATGGGCCCGATGAACTCCTTCTACGGCGCCACGAGCCGCATCATGCTCGCCATGGGCCGCAAGGGCCAGCTGCCCGAGCAGTTCGCCGAGGTCGACCCCAAGTCCGGCGCTCCCAAGCTTGCCTGCGTCGTTCTGGGCGTCATCACCGTCGTCGGACCGTTTTTGGGCAAGAACATGCTCATCCCTCTGACCAACGTGTCGGCTCTCGCCTTCATCTTCTCCTGCGGCATGGTCGCCCTCGCTTGCCTGCGCATGCGCTTCACCGAGCCCGACCTGCCTCGTCCCTACGAGGTGCCCGGCGGCAAGTTTGGCATCGGCCTCGCTATCGCTGCCTGCGCCATCATCATCGGCCTGCTCGTGATTCCGTTCTCTCCCGCCTCCCTCAACATGGTGGAGTGGAGCATCGTGATCGGCTGGTTGGCTATTGGCCTGGCCCTCATGGCTTTCACCAATTCCCGCAAAAAGTAACGCCGAGCCGGGGCGGATCGGGTGCGCGGGACCCTCTCTTCCGTGCACCGAACCCGGCGCCACTTGGGTAGCTTTGTGAGGCCTTAACCCAACACGGCCTCGCCCACTATATGGATCCATAAGGAGGAACCATGTCCACTAAGTATGCAATCGTTGGCGGTAAGCTCATCGACGGTACCGGTGCCGAGCCGGTCGAGAACTCCCTCGTTCTCGTCGACGACAACGGCAAGATCGAGTACGCCGGCGCTATGCAGGATGTGCCCGAGGGCGCCCAGGTTATCGACGCCGCCGGCAAGACCGTTATGCCCGGCCTGATCGACACCCATCTGCACTTCTCGGGCAACCTGACCGACGATGACACCGATTGGGTCATGCAGCCGCTCCTCGAGAAGCAGGCCGTCGCCGTCAAGCAGGCCTACGACTGCCTCACCCACGGCCTCACCACCGTCTGCGAGATCGGCCGCTTTGGTATCCAGATCCGTGACTGCATCGACAAGGGCGTCTTCAAGGGCCCGCGCGTTCTGGCCACCGGTCTGGGCTTCTGCCGTGTTGCCGGCCACGGCGACTCCCACCACTGCAGCCAGGAGCTCAACAAGGAATCGCACCCCTGGGGCGATCAGGTCGACGGTCCTTGGGATCTGCGCAAGGCCGTCCGCCGTCGCCTGCGTGAGAACCCCGATGCCATCAAGATCTGGGCAACCGGTGGTGGCATCTGGCGCTGGGACTCCGGTCGCGACCAGCACTACTGCTCCGAGGAGATCCAGGCCGTGGTCGAAGAGGCAAAGATGGTCGGCATCCCCGTGTGGAGCCACTGCTACAACAACCACGCCGCTGCCTACGATTCCGTTCGCTTTGGCTGCGAGCAGCTGATTCACGGCTTCGATATCGATGAGCGCACCATGGACCTCATGGCCGAGCAGGGCACCTTCTTCACCCCGACGATCGCCTTCCTGCCCACCTGGTACGCCACCTATCCGCCCGTCTACGTTCCCGAGCTGCACGACAAGTACGAGGGCACCCTGGTCGAGAAGGAGCTGCAGCGCAACTACGACTGCCTGCGCGAGGCCAAGAAGCGCGGCGTCGTGATGACCATCGGTTCCGACTCCTTCTCCTTCGTCACCCCGTACGGCACTTGCTCCATCGAGGAGATGTACGAGTTCGTCGACAAGATCGGCTTCACTCCGGTCGAGACCATCACCTGCGCCACCCTCAACGGTGCCAAGATGTGCCACATCGAGGACGAGACCGGTTCCATCGAGGCCGGCAAGTGCGCCGACCTGCTGGTCGTCAACGGTGACGTCGCCGCCGACATCCACGTGCTCAACACCGACAACATGGACGTCATCATGAAGGACGGCTGGATTGTCGAGGGCGGCACCTTTGGCGAGGCAAACAAGTACAGCGCCTAAGCTACCGTTCATCGATGGCTTGATGTAAAACACAGTATTTGATTGCATAATGCAATGGAGAGGGTCGCTTGCGGCCCTCTTTATTGCTATGGGGTGCGTCGGTAAGAAGGAGATGACGGTGGATCTCAATAGGCTGATTCTGGGCAAGAGCTACAACTCTACCAAGGTCTTTCGTACCGCTCAGCATGTGGTTCAAGCCATCTTGCTCGGTATTGTCGTTCCGCTGCTTATCCTGCTGCTCATCTGGGATCTAACCGATAATCCCAATCCCGTTCCGGCCGTTGTCGTCATTGCCGGCTTGGTCATGCTGTGCTTCTTCTTCTCGTACGTCTTTGTCGTTCCCGACGACCTCACATCGAGCGCAACCGACCGCACGCTCGCCATCGCTTCAAAAATATTCGCCTACACGTCGCGCGGCCTTACGCCCGAAGCTGCCCTGGGCGCCTCTAAGATCATCCTGTCCGAAACTATCGCCTCTGCCATCTGCTTTACCGACGGCAAGCAGGTGTTGGCAGGCTGGGGCGAGGACTCGGCAAAATGCCCCGCGGGCACCCCGGTGGTGCTGCGGACTACGCTCAACGTGATCAACAGCGGTGAGCAAAGCGTGTTCTCGCGCGATGCCTCGACCGAGACAGGTGGCTACTTTCCGCGCCTGCGCGCCGGTATTGTCGCACCGCTTACCGTGCGCGGGCATTGCGTGGGCACGCTCGAGCTGTATTATCCCCGTCTGAGCAGCATCGATATGCGCCAGACGGCGCTTGCCTCGGGCTTTGCCGACCTCATTTCCACGCAGCTTGCGAGCTTTGAGCTCGAGCGCCAGGACGAGCTTACGGCCCGCGTGGAGCTGCGCGCCTTGCAATCGCAGGTCGATCCTCATTTTCTGTTTAACACCATCAGCACCATCGTGTCGCTCGTTCGAACCGAGCCCGACAAGGCGCGATCGCTGCTGATCGACTTCTCCAACTACTACCGTCAGACGCTTTCTGATTCCGATACCCTCACAACGCTCGAGCACGAGGTGGAACAGGGCACTCGCTATATCAATCTTATGCAGGCTCGTTATGGCGACGGCCGTCTGCGCGTCTCGGTCGATATCGACTTTGAGGTGCGCGATTGCATGGTGCCGCCGTTTATCTTGCAGCCGTTGCTCGAAAACTGCATCAAGCACGCGCAGCGCGAGACCGAGCCGCTTTCTATTCATGTTAGGGCTTTCGAGACCGATGACGGTTTGGAGATCATCGTCGAGGACGACGGCATCGGTATGAGCGAAGAAGTCTGCGCGCATCTGTTTGAGCAACATCGCCTGGAGGAGCCCGAGAGCATTACCGCCGACGGCTCCGTCAAGCGAGGTTGCGGCCTGGCGCTCTTCAACGTGCTTCAGCGCATCCATTTCTTTTACGGAGAAGATTCCGGCATGCGCGTGAAGGCCCAGGAGGGCGTGGGAACGCAGGTCATCGTCGAGCTGAACGGCGAGCCGCATGAGCCGGCGCCGTTGACGGCGTAGCACGCGGTTGGATTGAGAGAAAAAGAGGGGAAGCACATATGTCCGAAGGCTGGAACATCTTGGTGGTTGATGACGAACCTCCCATTAGGGCTGAGCTACGCTATCTGTTGGAAAAGGATACGCGTGTGGGCCAGATTGCCGAGGCGGGCAATGTCACCGAGGCCGTGGAGTCGATTCTCTCGAACAAGCCCAACGTGTTGTTTTTGGACATCACGATGCCCGGCCGCTCGGGAATTGAGCTTGCCGAGACGCTGCAGAACCTAAAGACGCCGCCGGTGGTTGTGTTTGTGACGGCGTTTGCCGAGTTTGCCGCCGATGCGTATAACCTCGATGCGGTCGACTATGTCGTCAAGCCGGTCGAGGACGCACGCCTGTCAAAGGCACTCGACAAGATCGAGGCAGCCTTGGGTGCCCGTCGTGTTATCCACGCTCCGCGCCAGCCTTTGCGTCTGACGGTGGACCGCGGGGGCAAAAAGGTGTTCATTCCCGCCGCAGACGTCTGCTACTTTGAGGCGCGCGCCGATTTTTGCAACGCCATCTGCGCCGAGGGAACGTACCTGATCAATGAGTCGATCTCTTCGCTCGAGCGTCGCTTGGTCTCCGAGGGCTTTATTCGCGTTCATCGCAGCTATCTGGTCAATTTGGAAGACGTGCACAATGTCGAGATCGGTTCCACGGGTCTTATGGAGCTCAGACTCGATCGCGTAACCTCGACGGTGCCCGTGTCCCGCCGTCGCGCTGCCGAGGTTAAAGCACACTTGGGGCTTGCGTAGACGGTCTGCGTGCCGTCGTTTACCATCGCAGGTTTGGCATGGGCGCGCGGTGGGCATAATGGGTGGCATCGAATGAAATCGAAAGGATCATTATGCCCGCGCTTATCACCCATCATCTGTTTGGCGAGGAAAGCATCGACCGTCTTCCACAGGGCGTCATCACGTCCGATGAAGAGCGCATTGCCTTTATCTTGGGCAACCAAGGCCCCGACCCGTTTTTCTTTCACATTCTGACACCGCGTGTTTCCGACTGCACGCTGCTGGCGCAGGTCATGCATCGGTCGCGCATGTCTCGTCAGTTTGCGTGCCTGCGCGACGGCGTGTCGCATCTGCTGCCGCGCGACGCCAGCTTGGGTCGTGCCTTTGCGCTGGGCCTGCTGTCTCATTACGTGCTCGACCGCAACGCCCATCCCTTTGTCTATGAGCAGCAGTTTGGCATCGTGGAGTCCGATTCAGAGCTTGAGGATTCGAGCAGTCAGGTCCATGCCGTGATCGAGAGCGACCTGGATGTACTGATGCTGCAGCTTAAACGCGATGGCGCTACGGTCGACGATTACCCGCCGGCGGGCGAGATCGTCACTACCGATCGCATCAATCGCGTGGCCGGCGTGCTGATGAGCTATGTTGCCGGACGCGTGTACGGCATTGACATTCCGGCGGGGGAGTACGGTGCTGCCGTTGCCAATATGCAGCGACTTTACCGCGCGATTGAGCCGGCCGGCTCCGCAAAGACGCGCGCGATCTCGCTGGTTGAGGGCTTGGTGCACGACTACTCGCTGCTCGACGGCCTTGCCCATCGCGTGACGACGGAGCTGCCCGAGCGCACCGGTAACCTGGGCCATCTGACATGGAAGAATCCCTTTACCGACGAGGTCTCGAACGAGAGTTTCCCCGAGGTCTTTGATCGCGCGCTGGTCGATTACGAGTGCACGGTCGCACGTTTTATCGAGACCGGTGACATGGATGCCGTGACCAGTCACGTCAACTACAGCGGTCGCGTGCTCAATGCCGATGAGGAGTTCGACCGCGAGGAATAGGGCCCGTGCGTGCCCCTTTGCCGAATCCTTACCGGCGGTTCTGGACAATTGGGGTACGATGAACTAACTGCATATCGGGCGAATACGAAGGGTCCCTGTCCATGAAATACACCAAGCTCGAGCGTAACTGGGTTATGTATGATGTGGGCAATTCGGCCCTCGTGCTGCTCAATACCTCGGTGGTGCCCATTTACTTTAACGCCATCAATACCGGCGCTTCTTCGGCCGACCTGGTGGTCGCCTGGGGCAATGCGCAGACGATTGCCTCGCTGGTCATCGCCATGCTCATGCCCATTCTGGGCGCGCTTGCCGACTACGCCGGCAACAAGATCAAGTTCTTCTTGGGCTTCTTCCTCACGGGCCTGGTGCTTTGCCTGGCGCAGGCTATCCCAATGTCCGCCATGGCATTTTTGACCGTGTACGTGCTGTGCACCATCGGCCTTAACTCTTCTATGACGTTCTACGACGCCATGCTGCCCGACATTACCACCGACGAGCGCATGGACGCCGTGTCCAGCTCGGGCTATGCCTGGGGCTACATCGGTTCCACCGTGCCGTTCGTCATCTGCCTGGCGCTCATCATGGGCGGCCCCGCTCTTGGCGTCCCCACCATGCTGGCAACGCGTCTGTCGTTTATCATCACTGGTGCCTGGTGGCTCATCTTTACCCTGCCGCTCATTCGCACCTATAAGCAAAAGTACGGTCGCGAGCGCGGTCCCGAGGACACCATCGGCCACATCGTGGGCGGTGTGTTCTCCGAGGTCGGACACACCATGCGCGAGATCGCCCACAACAAGACCGTGCTGGTCTACATGATCGCGTTCTTCTTCTATATCGACGGTGTGCACACGGTCATTTCCATGGCAACCAGCTACGGTTCGGCCTTGGGCATCGATTCGACCCAGTTGGTCCTGGCGCTGCTCGTCACGCAGTTCGTGGCCTTTCCGTCCGCCATCATCTACGGCAAGCTCGCCGGCCGCGTGGGCACGCTCAACATGATCTTGGTGGCAGTCGCCGCCTATATGGGCATTGTGCTGTTCGCCGCGTTCTTCCTAAAGACCGCCTTTGAGTTTTGGGTGCTTGCCATTATGGTCGGCCTGTTCCAGGGCGGCGTGCAGGCGCTCAGCCGTAGCTACTTTGGCCGCATTATCCCCAAGGAAAAATCCAACGAGTACTACGGCTTCTTTGACATCTTTGGTCGTTATGCAAGCGTTATGGGCACCTTCCTGGTGTCGGTCGTCACCTCGCTGACCGGCAACCCGTCGCTGGGCGTCCTTTCCATTGGCGTGCTGCTGGTCGTTGGCTTTATGCTGCTGGTCCGCCTGTCCCGCATGACTCGGGCGGCAGAGCATGCCGCATAGGAGCGAGCGGCTATTGTGCCTGTCCACGGTACTCTTTTGGGGTTATCCGCAATAAACATTGCGACTTGCGAGCAATGATTTGCCCAAGTGGGTATGATGGAATCAGCTAGGTCGCGGGGCGTCGCCTGTGTTTGGCGGCGTCCCGTTTTTGTGTTGCAGGGAGGGTAAGGCATGAACGCCACAGTCGTGATTCCAACGTATTGGGCGGGCGATGACGCTTGCGCAAACGCCCCTGGCACCTATGACCATTCGACGCGACTCAACGCCGACAATCCCGAACTCGACCGCTGCCTGGCCTCGCTTGAGCAGGTACGTGACATCCCGCGCATCATCCTTTTGGTGGTCTGTCCCGTTTCTGCCACAGCCGATGTGTCGCTGCGCGTGCACGAGATTGTCGACGCGCATCCCACGCTCAAGGTCACCGTTGTCACCAACACCCAGGCCTCGCGCATTGCAGACCGGGTTGCTCAGATCGCGCCCAAGGGTTCGGGCGAGTGCGTGAGCCTGCGAGGCTACGGTGCCATCCGCAACATGGGGCTAGCCTGTGCCGCTGTGCTGGGGCATGACGCGGTTATCTTTTTGGATGACGATGAGACTGTCATCGACGCCGACTTTATGAAGCGCGCGACCTATGCGTTGGGGCAGCAGACACGTCAGGGCTTGCCGATCTTGGTCAAGAGCGGCTATTTCTACGATCGCGACGGCTCGCCGCTGGCTCCCACGGACAAGGCGGGCATCTGCCATCGTTGGTGGACCAAGCGCATCGAGTTCAACCGTTGGATGAAAAAGGCGCTCTCGGGCACCCGCATCTCGCGCTCCAACTACGTGTGCGGCGGCCTGATGGCCCTGCACGCCCGCGCCTTTACGCGTGTAGCCTTTGACCCGTTTATCACCCGCGGCGAGGACTTGGATTACCTCTTTAACATGCGCATGTTTGGCTACGACGTGTGGTTCGATAACGAGTGGACCGTGCGTCATCTGCCTCCGGAGTCCGAAAAGCGCTCACCGCGCTTTATGCAGGATGTATACCGTTGGTACTACGAAAGGGCAAAGTTGACATTCGCCGCGCATCAAAAGGAGCTCATTCCCGTTACGGCGGCATCGCTCATGCCCTACCCGGGCCCGTGGATTTCGCGCGAGCTCGACGACCGCGTGCGCAAGACCGCTATGGTCCGCAGCGTGTTTACCCGCGAGCATGAGGGCTACCTGCGCATCTGGCGCCATGGTATCGACGAGGCAAAGGCCTATGCGCGCCAAAACGCTGCAAGCTACCTGCGTTTCCAGAGCTTTTGGCCCAAGATCATGGACGGGCTTTGGCGTGACGCACAACTGATCAGTATCCTGGAGGGGGCCGAATGATCGACCGCCGCGCCCAGCGCGATAGTTCAATATCAATCTTTCGCATCATTGCCATTGCCTGCGCCATTTGCGTGCTGGTGTACTTTATTTTTGCCTTGGTGACCGGTATCGAGCCGATCGCCACGGTGATTGCCTGCGCGCTGCTGTGCATCTTTCTGTGCATCTTTATCTTTTTGACGCTCAATCCCGATTCGGTGCGCTCCCAGTACACCGAGGAGACGCTCTCGGTGGCCTCGGCCATGCTTGAGGACATTAAGGGCGGTCTGACGCAGGAGTCGGCGCGTTTGGTGTGCCGGCGCATTTTGCCCGAGACGCGCGCCATGACGGTGGCCATCACCGACGAGGGCAACGTGTTGGCCTGCGCAGGCGAGTTTGAGGAAAAACTACTGCCAGACTCTCCCATCCACACGCTTGCCACACGCTACGTTATCGAACATGGCATCGTGCAGTCGTTCAACCGTATGGTGGATGTCGTGGGCTCGGATGGCTCGCACAACCAAGTCCCCGCCGGCATTATCGCCCCCATCAAGGTGGGCGATCGTACCGTCGGCACGCTCAAGTTCTACTACAAGACCCCGCGCGCCGTCGACCGTACCCAGTACGCGCTTGCCTCGGGCTTTGCCGAGATCTTGTCCACGCAGCTCGCCATCCACGAGCTCGAGGTGCAAAAGGAACTCACGGCGCGCGCCGAGGTGCGTGCGCTGCAAGCGCAGATTAACCCGCACTTCCTGTTCAACACGCTGAACACCATTGCATCGTTTACGCGCACCGACCCGCTGCGGGCCCGCGAACTGCTTCGTGAGTTCTCATCGTTCTATCGTGCCACGCTCGACAACTCGGGATCGCTTATTCCGGTCTCGCGCGAGGTCGCACAGACCAAGCGCTACCTTACCTTTGAGAAGGCCCGCTTTGGCGAGGACCGCGTGCTTGCGACGTTCGATGTGTCCGAGGACGTGGAAGATACGCTGGTGCCGGCGTTCGTGATCCAGCCGATTGTCGAGAACGCCGTACGTCATGGTATGGGCGATGACGACGCCCTGAGGATCGACGTGACCGTTCACCAAGACGGCGAGGATGCAATCTTGATTGCCGTGGCCGATAATGGCGTGGGCATGGATGAGGGTACCGCCGCCAGACTGTTTGACGAGCGTTCTGCCCGTCCCGACGCCAGCTCTCCCCAGGGTGGCGGCGCCGGTGTGGCCATGCACAATATTTCGGAGCGCATCCATCGCTTTTATGGGCCGCACTCCTATACGCGTGTCGAATCGGCGCCGGGCAAGGGCACCAAAGTGCTCCTTCATCTTGATTTGTCAGAGAGCATCTTTGACATTCAAGAGTAAAATAAAAGGCTACGGGCTCAACGTCATGCGACGGATGCCCGGCGTAGTTAGTTGACGAAAGGTTTTATCCCTATGCTGCGTGCGATGATTGTGGATGATGAGGCGCCGGCTCGCTCGGAGCTTCGCTTCCTGCTCGAGCAAACGGGCAAGATCGGCACGATCACGGAGGCGTCGAGCGTCCGCTCCGCCATCGAGATGCTTATGGAAAGTCGCGTGGATGTCGTGTTTCTCGATATCTCGATGCCCGGTGCCTCGGGCCTGCAGCTTGCCGAGGCCCTGCATAAGCTCAAGAATCCGCCGGCGATTG
Organism: uncultured Collinsella sp.; assembly: GCA_900556285.1. GTDB lineage: Bacteria > Actinomycetota > Coriobacteriia > Coriobacteriales > Coriobacteriaceae > Collinsella. Next base: position 26,421 of record USOF01000001.1, read on the forward strand.
TGTTTGTGACCGCGTATAGCGATCATGCCGTCGAGGCGTTCGACGTAGATGCCGTCGATTACCTAATGAAGCCGGTTGAGGAGGCACGCCTGGATCGCGCGATCGAGAAGGTCATGCAGCGCGCCAAGCCCGTTACGGACAGCAAGGTGACCATCGAGCGCATCCCGGTGGAAAAGGGCGGCCGCAAGGTCCTCATCCCCGTGGACGACATTCGCTTCATCATGGCCAAGGACGATTACTCTTGCATCTATACGGTCGACGACCGCTTTTTGTCGACGACCTCGCTGGCGCAGTTCGAGGCCAAGCTCTGCGACTTTGGCTTCTTCCGCGTTCACCGCCGCTATATCGTCAACCTGGCGTGCGTCACGGACGTCGAGACGGTGCCCTCGGGCGCTATCCAGCTGGGCATTACGGGCGTCGACGAACGCGTGCCGGTTTCGCGCCGTCGCGTCGTACCGCTCAAGAAAGCCCTGAGCCTCTAGCACAACGGCCCCGCAGCCCTGTAGACCAATTGTCTGCGGAGCCGTGGGGCCTTTTTGTATGTATGGACATAATCGTTTGCGGAAGGGATCCCATGAACAGTGCAAGCGCCAAGCGTATCGACATTATCTCGGACACCCACGGCTATCTTTCGCCCGCGCTTCTGGACGAGCTTAAGGGCGCAGATCTGATCATCCACGCCGGCGACCTCACATCCGAGATGGACTACGAGCACCTATGCACCATCGCCCCCGTGCGAGCGGTTCTGGGCAACAACGACTACTACCGCGACTACGGCCCCGATGTGGATCGCCTGGCCCTCTTCACCTACGAAGGCCTCAAGTTCGCCGTAGCCCACTACCGCGAAGACCTCCCAGTGGGATCCGTAGACGTAGCCATCAACGGCCACACCCACGTAACCAAAGAAGCCCAAGTAGGCCGCTGCTTAGTCCTCAACCCGGGCAGCGCCAGCTACCCCAGAGGCACCCGAGGCCCCACCATGGCCAGAATGCTAGTAAAAGACGGCAAGATCATAAGCACCAAGTTTATTGACCTAGACTAACCGCAACAAAAACGGGGGATGTAAAACCGCATCTCCCGTTTTTTATGAGCCAAAGGCCGAGTTTCAACAAGAATAATCAGACCAATCCCACCGCGGAGAACGGGGACCTCGAGCCGCGGAAGCGGCGAGGAGCAAGAACTGTTTGGACACTGTCTCTTATACACATCTCCGAGCCCACGAGACTCCTGAGCATCTCGT
>USOF01000002.1 GCA_900556285.1 uncultured Collinsella sp.
CGGCGGTACCGTTGCATGTGAATCGACGCCCGAACACACGATATTCACCATCGAGCTGCCCGCCGCATAGCCAGTGTGCCCTTACAAACACTTGACAATGCGCTCACGTGCATATGAGCCGCGATTCCTACTATCGATACTGCTGAATTGATATCGATGTGGAGGTATGCGGTATGACGGCTGCTGCGGCTGCGGAGCCCACGGAGCTTGAAGAACTCATGAAAGCGCAGGCCGAGGCCGCGCACGAGCGCGAGGTTGGGGATGCGACTCGCCCCACGGCAGAGGATCTTGCCGCCTCGCCGACGCGAATCGATGTCGAGGGCCTCGACCTGTTCTATGGCGACCATCATGCGTTCAAGGACGTGAATATCAAGATCCGCGACAAGCAGATCACCTCGTTCATCGGGCCTTCGGGCTGCGGAAAGTCCACGTTGCTGCGCTGCTTTAACCGCATGAACGACGGCATCAAGGATTGCCGCATCGAGGGCAAGATTGCGCTCGATGGTCAAGATATCCTGGGCGACTACGACATCTGCCGCTTGCGCCAGCGCGTGGGCATGGTGTTCCAGCGCCCCAACCCGTTTCCCATGAGCATCTACGACAACGTCGCCTACGGTCCTCGCGGCATGGGAGTGCGCGACCGCGTCGTGCTCGACGAGCTGGTCGAGGATTCCCTTCGTCGCGCTGCGCTATGGGATGAGGTCAAGGACAAGCTCAAAGAGTCGGGTCTGGGTCTTTCGGGCGGCCAGCAGCAGCGTCTGTGCATCGCCCGCGCACTTGCCGTGCAGCCCGACATTCTGCTGATGGACGAGCCGACCTCGGCACTCGACCCTGTGTCGACGCTGGTGGTGGAGCAGCTGGCCTGCGAGCTCAAAGAGACCTGCACGCTCGTGGTCGTTACGCACAATATGCAGCAGGCGGCGCGTATCTCCGATTCGGTCGCATTCTTTTTGCTGGGTGAGCTGGTGGAGCACGCGCCCACCGCGCAACTCTTCAAGAATCCGACCGATCCGCGCACGGCGGATTATTTGACGGGGCGTTTTGGCTGATACCATCTAGTAAAGGTACCTTTAGGGTTAAGATGCGGTCATGCCGGCCGCAAAGGGGTTCAACATGATCTATTACGTCGAGGACGATGACAACATCAGGGATTTGACGGTCTATGCGCTGCGCAAGCAGGGGATTGAGGCCGAAGGCTTTTCGTGCGACGGTGAGTTTAAGGCTGCCGTGGCGCGACGGGTACCCGATGCCGTCCTGCTCGACATCATGCTGCCCGATACCGATGGCTTGGCGATTATGCGTCGACTGCGTGCCGATCGCCTGACGGCGACGGTGCCCATCATGATGCTTACCGCCAAGGATACCGAGCTCGACAAGGTGATGGCGCTCGATGGCGGTGCCGACGATTACCTGACTAAGCCGTTTTCGCTCATGGAGCTCGCCAGCCGCTGCCGCGCACTGCTGCGTCGCGGCGGCATGGTCAAACAGGCAAGCGATGTGCTCAGCGTGGGCGACATTGTGCTCTCGCCCAGCCATCGTGAGGTGACTGTTGCCGGCGAGTCGCTTAAGCTCACCCTGCGCGAGTTCGACCTGCTCGAGTACCTCATGCGCAAGCCCGGCGTGGTCTTTACCCGCGAGTCGTTGCTGCAGAGCGTGTGGGGCTGGGACTTCGACGGCGGTTCGCGCACCGTTGACGTGCACGTGCAGACGCTTCGCCAAAAACTGGGCGAGCATGCCAGCGCCATCGAGACCGTGCGCGGCGTGGGCTACCGCTTGGCCGAGCCTTCTGCCGGTGATGGTGCCGAAGGTGACGACACCGCGGCCACCGCATCGGAGGAGTAACCCGTGGTCTTCGCCCCCCAGGGAAAACATACGCTGTCGCACCGCGTTTTTGTGACGATCTTTGTCTGCGCCATGGCGGTTATCGTGGCGTTTACGGTGCTGGGTGCGTTCTTTGTGCAAAACACCTTGGCGGATGCCACGAGTGCCAACCTGGCGCAAGAAACCGAGCTCATTGCTGCCGCCCTCGACGAGCAGCAGGAGCCCATCCCGTTCTTGCGTAGCCTCGATCGAGAGGACTTGCGCATCACGCTGATTAACAAGGATGGATCGGTTGCCTACGACAACGAGGCGTCGCCTTCCACACTGCCCAACCATGGCGATCGCCCCGAGGTCATCGAGGCCTTTGAGAGTGGTTCGGGTTCCGCGGAGCGCGCAAGCTCTACGCTCGACGAGATTATGCTGTATCGCGCCGTCGCCCTTGATAACGGCCAGGTTGTCCGCTTGGCGCAGGCCCAGCCTGGCGTTGCGGCGATTTTGCTGTCGATGGTGGCGCCGATGCTGCTTATCGCAGCAGCGGGTGCGGTACTCTCGTTTTTTATGGCGCGCCGCGAGTCCCGTGCCATCATCGCGCCGTTGCAAGAGGTGGATTTGGACCACCCACGCCGCAGCTATGAGCACGCCTATGCCGAGATGGTCCCCATGCTTGAGCGTATTGAGTCGCAGCGCCAGGAGCTCAAGCGCCAAATGGCGGTGCTGGCGGACAACGACCGTATGCGCCGCGAGTTCACGGCGAATATCACCCATGAGCTCAAGACGCCGCTTACGGCGATTTCGGGCTATGCCGAGCTCATCGCAAACGGCATGGTCGAGGGCGAGGGCGACCTGCGCAACTTTGGCGGTCGCATCTATCGTGAGGCGGGCCGCTTGGCAGCGCTTGTCAACGATATCCTTACGCTGTCTAACTTGGACGAGGCCGAGCGTGCAACTGAGGGCGAGGCGGTGCCCATTGGTTCCACGGAGCCTATTGAGCTCTCGCGTGCCATCTACGCGGTTGAGCAGCGTCTTGAACAGGTCGCCCGTCAGGCGAATGTGACGATAAGTCATGAGACCAAGCCTGTGGTCATCGAAGGCGTGTCGCGCTTGATTGACGAGCTCATCTATAATCTGGCGAGCAACGCCATCCGCTACAATCGACCCGGCGGTGCGGTTACGCTGCAGTGCGGCACCAACGACGAAGGCCATCCGTTCCTTGCGGTCGCCGACACGGGAATCGGTATCGCGCCTGAAGAACAGGGCAAGGTATTTGAGCGGTTCTATCGCGTGGACAAGAGTAGGTCCAAGGCGCGCGGCGGAACCGGTCTGGGGCTTGCAATTGTCAAGCATGCGGCCCTGTATCATCACGCCACGCTCGATCTGTCGAGCGAGTTGGGCGTGGGAACCACCATTACGGTGACGTTTCCCATACAGCAGGACGAGCCATTCGCATAGCGATACAACATAGATATTGATGTAGACGCCGCATTTGACTTTCGGGTGCGGCGTTGTTGTGCAATTTTACGATTGCTTCCGACATTTTTACAGGAGAGCCTGTTTCTTATGTATAGAGTTTGGTCTCGGTAAAAAGATGCGATAACATACGGACAGTTTTGTCAATCCGAACTGGGGAAATGAAAGGCAAGCTGCATGACCCTTCTCGAACTGTTCCAGCTGCTGAAGAAGCACCTTCAGCTGGTCATCACCCTTCCGGTGGTCTGCGCGATCGCCATGGGCATCGTGTCCTTCGTTGCGATGGACAACACCTATACCGCGACGACGAGCATGTACATTCTCGCCAAGACCGACGATAGCGGTCAGATGAGCTACAACGATCTCTCGGCGAGTCAGATGCTTTCCAACGATATCGCCACGCTGCTGGATAGCGATAGCGTTAAGAGCGGCGCAGCCAATGAACTGGGCCTCACCGATCTGGATGACTACAAGGTGTCTGTTTCCTCCGAGACCACCACGCGTGTCATTACGCTTTCGGTTACCGGCACCGATGCCAAGGAGACGGCTAAGGTCGCAAAGGCCATAGCTAGCTCGGTGAGTACGGTCGCTCAGAACGTCGGCGCTGCCCAGAGCATCAACGTTATCGACGAGGCTAAGACCCCCGAAGCCCCCAGCGGCCCCAAGCGTATGCTGTACGTTGCTGTCGCGTTCCTCGCGGGCATCTTTATCGCAGTTGCCTATGTCGTTTTGGCAGACATGCTCAACACCCGCATCCGCGGTGCCGAAGAGGCAGAAGAGCTCCTGGGCATTCCCGTTGTTGGCCGAATTCCGGCTATGAAAGGTGGTAAATAGGCATGGCTAAGGCAAAGAACACCGATAAGCTCGTTGTACAGAATGCCGCCAAGACCCTTCTGGCCAACATCCGCTTTGCGAGCGTGGACGACCCCATTCGCACCATCACCGTTACCTCCTCGATTCCCAACGAGGGCAAGTCTACGGTTTCCATTAACCTTGCTCAGGCAATTGCCACGAGTGGCAAGTCCGTGCTCCTGGTTGAGGCCGATATGCGCCGCAGGTCCCTTTCCGATATGCTCGGCGTTCGTTCGCGCGGCGGACTCTATGCGGTTCTTTCCGAGCAGATCTCCATTGACCAGGCAATTGTCGAGACGGGTCAGAAGAACTTCTACTTCCTTGATGCCGAGCCGCATATTCCCAATCCTGCCGACATCATCGTCTCTCACCGCTTTGCCAAGCTGGTAAAGGCACTGTCTGCTAAGTTCCAGTACGTCATCTTCGACGCTCCCCCGGTCGGCACCTTCATCGATGCTGCCGAGATTGCCAGCCTGACCGACGGCACGCTGTTCGTGGTGCGCGAGGACTTCACCAAGCGCGAGGAGGCGCTCAACGCCATCGGTCAGCTTAAGAAGTCCGAGAAGGTCAAGCTCATCGGTACCGTTATGAACTACTGCGAGACCGAGACCAGCGAGTACTACTACTCCTACTACACCAAGGACGGTAAGAAGGTTAAGAAGGGCTCCGACGATCAGGGGACTTCCAAAAAGGGCATCTTCACCAACCGAGCAAACGTTTAGTTGATTAAGGCTGACCTATGCGTGACATTCATTGCCATATCTTGCCGGGTGTAGACGACGGCGCCGCCGATCTCGATGAGAGCTTGGCGATGCTCGAGGCTGCCAAGCGGGCTGGTGTAACCAGAATTGTTTGCACTCCTCACTGCCGTGATCCCTATTTTGATTACGACAAGATGTGGGATGCCTTTGAGCTGCTGCGCGATAACGCTGACGGTTTTCCGCTCCAGATGGGCTTCGAGGTCAACCATCGAAAGCTCGTTGAGCTTGGTATCGATGCCGCGGAGCACTTGCATTTCGATGGGACCAACGAGTTTCTGCTCGAGCTTTCGACGCATGCCGATGCGTATGCGTTTAGAGAGTACGAGAACACGATTTACGATTTGCAGTGCCGTGGCTACCAGGTGATCATCGCTCATCCTGAGCGCTATCGTGCGGTTCAAAAGGATGTAAGCGTGGCGGAGCGCCTGGTCGATATGGGCTGCAAGCTGCAGGCTTCGGCGGACTTTATTGCCGGCGGTCGCTTTGGTCGCGAGAAAAAGCCGGCACAGCGCCTGTTCGATCAGAACCTGTACAGCTTCATCGCGAGCGATGCCCATAACGTGGGTCATTACGATTGCCTGGCGAAGGCTCGCGCGAAGTTTAGCGTGCGCGGAGCTCATTTTCGCTAAAATCTGTCCCTAACGTTCGCATTGAATGAAAGGGCAGCCATGGATATCCAACTTAAGACGGGATGCTTTGATGACGCGGCGTTGGTGCGCCGCGTCATTTTTATGGACGAGCAGGGCTACGAGAATGAGTTCGACGCTATCGACGAGGATCCGAACTGCATTCATGTGACGCTCTATGTAGACGGCGAGCTTGCCGGTTGCTCGCGCGTGTTTCCCGAAGAGCTTGAGCGCGCGGCTGACGCAGAGGCTCCGGTGTCGCCGGCGTGCGACTTGGACGAAGGTGTCGCGGCGGGGGAGACCTACATTATGGGGCGCGTGGCCGTGCTGCCGAGCATGCGCCGTCGCGGTTTGGCGAGCAAGATTGTCGAGGCCAGTGATACGTGCGCGCGTGATGCCGGCGCCAAGCTCATTAAGCTGCATGCTCAGGAATACGTGCTGCCGCTCTATGCCAAGGCGGGCTACACGCAGATTGCCCCGGTGGACTACGAAGACGAGGGCCAGCCTCATGCCTGGATGGCCAAGCGCGTAGATGGCAGATAGGAACGTTCCTTTCCTGCCGGCAGTTTGGGACACTCCTTGGCAATTGGCGCATCAGAGCGCTCGGACATACAGTTTTTCGATTCCGTATGTATATATGCGCGTTAATGGGTTATAAAATCTAAGTCTGAACATAGCAGGTCTGCGATGCGGCTCGGGCAACCGGGCCGTTTTTGCGGACGGGGGTAGCGCGAAAGGACTGCACATGCGTCAATTTAAGACCGAGAGCAAAAAACTGCTCGACCTCATGATCAACTCCATCTACACCAATAAGGAAATCTTCCTGCGCGAGCTTATCTCTAACGCGAGCGACGCCGTCGACAAGCTCAACTTTAAGAGCCTGCAGGATCCGAGCGTCAAGATCAACCAGGGCGACCTGGCCATTCGCGTCTCCTTTGATAAAGACGCCCGCACCATTACCATCTCGGATAACGGCATTGGCATGACCGCCGAGGAGCTCGAGCGCAATCTGGGCACCATCGCCCATTCCGGCTCCGAGGAGTTTAAGACCGAGAACGCCGAGCAGCAGGGCTCCGATGTCGACATCATCGGCCAGTTTGGCGTGGGCTTCTACTCTGCCTTTATGGTTGCCAGCCATGTGAAGGTCGTGAGCCGCGCCTATGGCGAGGATGTCGCCCATGTGTGGGAATCCGACGGTCTTGAGGGCTACACCATCGAGGACGGTGAGCGCGCCGAGCACGGCACCGATGTCATCCTGACGCTGCGCGAGAACGAGAAGCTCGATGCCGACGGCGAGGCCGAGACCTACGATCGCTTCCTGACCGAGTGGGGTCTCAAGAGTCTGATTCAGCAGTACAGCAACTATGTGCGCTACCCGATTCAGATGATGGTGTCCAAGAGCCGCCAGAAACCCAAGCCCGAGGACGCCGGCGACGATTACAAGCCCGAGTACGAGGACTACCAGGAGCTCGAGACCGTCAATTCCATGACACCGATCTGGAAGAAGCGCAGCTCCGATGTCGAGCAGAAGGACTACGACGAGTTCTACAAGTCCACGTTCCACGACTTTGACGATCCTGCGCGCACCATCAGCTTCCATGCCGAGGGCACGCTCGAGTACGATGCCCTGCTGTTTGTGCCGGGCCGCGCGCCGTTCGATCTGTACAGCAAGGATTACGAGAAGGGTCTGGCACTCTACAGCTCCAACGTCCTGATCATGGAGAAGTGCGACGACCTGCTGCCCGACTACTACAACTTTGTCCGCGGCGTCGTGGATTCCGCCGATGTGTCGCTCAACATCTCGCGTGAGACGCTGCAGCAGAACCGTCAGCTCAAGGCCATCGCCAAGCGTGTGGAAAAGAAGATCACCGCCGACCTTGAGGATATGCGTGACAACGACCGCGAGGCCTACGAGAAGTTCTTTGAGAACTTTGGCCGCGGTCTTAAGTACGGCATCTACTCGAGCTATGGCATGAAGGCCGATGAGCTCGCCGATCTGTTGCTGTTCTGGTCTGCCAAGGAACAGAAGATGATTACCCTGGCCGAGTATGCCAAGGGCATGCCCGAGGATCAGAAGGCCATCTACTACGCCGCCGGCGACTCGCGTGAGCGCTTGGCCAAGATGCCCGTGGTAAAGGGCGTGCTCGACCGCGGCTATGACGTGCTGCTGCTGACGCAGGACGTGGATGAGTTCACCTTCCAGGCTATGCGTGAGTACGTTGCCGCCGATATGCCCAAGATCTACGAGGACGATGCCGCCCGCGAGGCTGCCGAGAAGGCCGTGGCCGATGGTGCCGAGCCCGAGGTTGAGGATCGTCACCTGGAGCTCAAGAACGTCGCAACCGGTGATCTTGACCTGGCGACCGAGGACGAGAAAAAGGAGGCCGAGGACGCCACCAAGGAGAACGAGGACCTCTTTAACGCCATGAAGGAGGCACTCGGCGACAAGGTCGAGAAGGTTGCCGTCTCTGCGCGCCTGACCGATGCTCCCGCGTGCATCACCACCGAGGGCCCGCTTTCGCTCGAGATGGAGAAGGTGCTCCAGAAGGGTCCCGAGGGCGCGCCCGACGGTATGCCCAAGAGCCAGCGCGTGCTCGAGCTCAACGCCAAGCACCCGGTCTTTTCCAAGCTCGTCGCCGCTCAGAAGGCGGGCGACGCCGACAAGATCAAGCAGTACTCCGGTTTGCTCTATGACCAGGCCCTGCTGGTCGAGGGCATCCTCCCCGAGGATCCCGTAGCCTTCGCGGCGGCTGTTTGCAACTTGATGTAGTTCGGGGATACGGCACCGTAACTAGATTAGAACGAGAGTGGATAATCTCCCACTTTTGGCTCGAATGCGGGCTTGAAGTGAGAGATTTTCCACTCTCGTTTCCTTTTGAATGATCCCTCCGTCCCCAAGGGATCATTTATTTGTGCGGGTTGTGGTTTTGTGACCTGCTGAAATTAAAGATACTGTACAACTGTACGTTAATTCGTCTTCGTAGTATATTGCTACCCGCAAAACTCAATACCATTGTGCTCTGAGACGCTAAAGCGCTTACGTACAATGGTTATCGATAGTACGATTCGATTCAACGACAGGATGGATGGTCCAAGCGTGAGTCTCGGCAGCAAACTATCCAATGCAAAGGTCTCCTTTGCGATATTTAAGCGCGACATTAAGCGACTGCTTGTGAACCCCGTCGCCTTGGTGGTTACCCTTGGCGTGTGCGTTATTCCCTCGCTGTATGCCTGGTACAACATCGTGGCCAACTGGGATCCGTACGGAAACACCCAGGGCATCAAGATTGCCATCGCCAACAACGATCGGGGCACCCAAAACGACCTGGTGGGCGAGCTCAACGCGGGCGATCAGGTCGTCGATCAGCTCAAGGAGAACGATCAGCTGGGCTGGACCTTCGTCGATTCTGCGGCCGATGCCAAAGAGGGCGTCGAGAGCGGTGAGTACTATGCGGCCATCGTAGTCCCCAAGAACTTCTCGGATAACCTGGTTTCGATGCTCGACGGCAACTACCATCAGCCCAAGCTTACGTACTACGTCAATGAGAAGAAGAGCGCTATTGCGCCCAAGGTTACCGACACCGGTGCAAACACCATCGAGGAGCAGATCAACTCGGAATTTGTCTCCACGGTGGGCGAGACCGTTGCCAGTATTGCCAAGGATGCCGGAGTCGATTTAAAGGACAAGGCAACCCAGACTCAGGATTCGTTGGCCGGTTCGGTATCAGAGGCTTCCGATACGTTGGGCGAAGTGCGTGATTCGATTGGCGACATGAATGCCGCCATCGATAAGACGAGTGGTTCCATTGCCTCGGCAGATGCGGCACTTGCCGGTCTGCAGGGTCAGGCGCCGTCGCTGACGCAGGCGATCTCCCAGGGCAATGACCTGCTGGGCGAGGCTCGCGCCACGGCGGGCAACTCTGTCGCCTCGCTCTCCAAGGCGCTCTCGGAAGGCAGCCTTGCGCTCACCAAGACGTCAGCCTCCGCAAACGCTGCGATTGGCAAGCTGACGGGCACGGTCGCATCTACGACTACCCGTATCGACAACTCGCTTGAGTCTCTCCAAGCGACGATCGACCACAATAAGGCCGTTATCGGGCACTTGGAAATTCTCGTCAATGACACGTCGACAGGTTCCAAGGAAATTGACGCGCGCATTGTATCGATCATCGATTTGCTCCGCGAGCAGAATGAAAAGCTTCAGAGCATCAAGGACGGTCTGTCTGCGCAGTCGAGCGCCATGGCGAATGACGCTGCGGCTGTCTCGGGTGCCAGCGACGCTATCAATAATGCAATTCAGACCGGTGCGACCAACCTTGGCCAGGCTCAGACGGACCTGGGTCAAAACGCGCTGCCGAAGGTCTCGAGCGCACTTGATTCGTTTGCCGCCGTCTCGGGTGATCTGACGGGAATCGTGTCTGGCCTCACGCCTACTATTGCAAGTGCGCGCGGTACACTTTCGCAACTCAACGCCACGCTCGGTCAGGCCAAGACCACGCTGTCCCAGACCGATGCCTCGCTTGCCAAGGTCCAGGACAAGCTCGCAACCGCCGCCAACGACATCGCGGCGCTACAGACCTCCGAGTCCATGGGCGAGCTGGCCGGCCTGATGGGCGTCGACGTCGATGATGTTGCAGACTTCATGGCATCTCCGGTCGAGCTGACCTCAAAGTCAATTTACCCGGTCAAGAGCTTTGGTTCGGGCATTGCCCCGTTCTATACCAATCTGGCGCTGTGGGTGGGCGGCTACGTGCTTATCGCCATCTACAAGCTCGAGGTCGACCGCGAAGGCATCGGCAGCTTTACCGCGCGTCAGGGCTACTTTGGCCGCTGGTTGCTCCTGGTGATCCTGGGCGCGTTGCAGGCCATCATCGTTACGGTAGGCGATCTGGTGATCGGCGTGCAGTGCGTCAGCCCGCTGCTGTTCGTGCTGGGCGGCATCGCCATCTCGTTCACCTACGTCAATATCATCTATGCGCTGTCCACCACGTTTAAGCATATCGGCAAGGCTATCGGCGTCATTCTGGTTATCGTGCAGATCCCGGGTTCGTCGGGCATGTACCCCATCGAGATGATGCCAGGCTTCTTCCAGTGGCTGCACCCGCTGCTGCCCTTTACCTACGGCATCAATCTGCTGCGCGAGACGGTCGGCGGCATGTATTCGTTCAACTACCTGTTTAACCTGTGCATTCTGGGCGTGTTCTTGATCGTGGCGCTCTTTATCGGCCTGCAGCTGCGTCCGCTGCTGCTCAACCTTAACCTGCTCTTTGATAAACAGCTCTCCACGACCGGTATGATGATTTGCGAGTCCAACGACCTGCCGCGCCAGCGCTACTCGCTGCGCACGGCCATGCGCGTCATGCTCGATTCCGATTCGTACCGTCGCGAACTGCTCGATCATGCGGTCGCCTTTGAACATCGCTACCCGTACTACATCAAGGGCGGTTTTGCCGCCGTGGTGGGCGTTCAGGTCCTGCTCTTTGTCCTGTCGACGGTTCTCGATATCGACAATAACGGCAAGATCATCCTGCTTGTCATTTGGATCATCTCGGTTATTGCCATCTGCGGCTGGCTGATCAATATCGAATATATCCGAGCGAGCCTCAATACCCAGATGCGCATCTCGGCGCTTTCGGATGAGGACCTGCGTCGCGAGATGCGCGAGCACACGGCCGCCATTCCTGCCGCCCGCCACATGTTTGGCCTCAACGCCAGCGAGCGTGGTGCCAAGGGCGGCGATCAGTCCACGGGCCGCTTGCCGCATATCGGCTCGCACCATAAATCTCAGGGCAGCGACAGCACAGCCACAAATGATGGAGATACCACCGCGCTTGGCAAGCACTCCAAAGGAGGTGAGGCATAAATGAAGAACATCCTGCATCTGTTTAGGCGCGATGTCCAAAACGTGTCTCGCTCCGTGATCGGCTTGATTGTCGTGATGGGCCTCATTATCGTGCCGTGTCTGTACGCGTGGTTTAACATCGCCGGCAGCTGGGATCCGTACGGCAACACCGGCAATCTTAAGATCGCCGTGGTCAACACCGATGAGGGTTACGAGAGCGATCTGATTCCCGTCGAGGTTAACGTGGGCGAAAACGTGACCGCCACCCTACGCGGCAACGAGAGCTTCGATTGGGTTGTGCTTAACGATCGCGAAAAGGCTATCGAGGGCGTTAAGTCGGGCGCGTACTATGCTGCCGTCGTTATCCCCAAAACGTTTAGCGCTGACATGATGACGCTTTTCTCGACCGACGTGAAACACGCCGATATCGAGTTTTACGAGAACCAGAAGGCCAACGCCATCGCGCAGATCGTGACCGAGAAGGGTTCGAGCGCCGTTCAGAACCAGGTTAACGAATCTTTTACCGAGACCATTACGAGCATCGGTCTTAAGACGGTGTCCAGCCTGCTCGATTACATGAGCACCGACCAGGTCAGCAACTTTATCGCCAACCTGTCCTCGACGCTCGGCGATTCGATTGAGGACCTGCAAGACGTTCAGGCTAATGCTTCGTCGCTGGCGGGCATTTTGAGCTCTACGTCCGATTCGTTGACGTCGGCGAGCGGTATGCTCCAGCAGACGGGTACGGTCGATGAGTCGACCAAGCGGTTGATGGAGCATGCCAAGAGCGGCATGAGCGATTCCAAAGAAGCGCTGAAGGCCGCCAACGACGCCATCAACGCCGCGATTGACGGAAGCGCTGGCTCGTTCGACAACGTGTCCGCCGAGCTTGCGAAGGCATTCGATGCCGCGAATCAGCATGTTTACCTTACGGTGTCTCAGCTCAACGATGCCGCGGCGGCGCTCAATACACGTGCCGACGATATCGACGCCACGGCCGACCAGCTCCGCGGCTTTGCCGAGCAGGTCAGTGACGAAAAGCTCCAGGAGAGCCTCAAGTCTGTGGCAACATCGCTGAACAGGATCGCGGTGGAGTATCGCAACAGCGCCAAGGACCTGACGGCAACTGCTAAGTCCCTTTCTGACAGCATGGCCGAGGTCAACAACTCGCGTGCCGAGGTCGATCAGGCCATCGCCGATGCCAAGGCCGGCATCGCGGGTGCCAAATCCGATTACGATTCCACGTTCTCGGTTAAGGTCAAGGAGCTCAAGAAGACCGTCTCGGGCATCCTAGACTCGCTCGATGGTATCTCGGGCAATCTGGATAGCGCCGTAGACGGCCTAACCGACGCATCCGGTTCGCTGGCAAAGGGCCTCTCCAAGGCCGCCAAGCTGGTCAACAAGGCTTCCGATCAGCTAGGTGAAGCGTCCGATAAGATCAGTGCCTTTAAGGACGAGCTCGACGGCGCCTTGATGTCAGATGACCTCGCCACGATCAAGACGATGATCGGCAATGATCCCGAGGGTCTGGCCGTGTCGCTTTCCGGCCCCGTCGCGCTCGACCGCAAGCCGGTCTATCCGATTCGCAACTACGGTTCGGCCATGGCACCGTTCTACACGATTCTGTCGCTATGGGTCGGCTCGATCGTGCTGGCGGCCATGATGAAGGTCTCGGTTGACGATGAGCTCATCAACGAGCTCATCCCCGTGCGCCTGCACGAGATCTATCTGGGCCGCTACCTGTTCTTTGGCGGTCTGGCCCTGCTGCAGGCAACGCTCGTGTGCGCTGGCGACATCCTGTTCTTTGGCATCCAGTGCGACAACCCGCTGCAGTTTGTACTTGCCGGCTGGGTCGCGAGTCTCGTGTTCTCCAATATCGTCTACACGCTCACCGTGTCGTTTGGCGATATCGGCAAGGCGCTCGCTGTCGTGCTGCTGGTCATGCAGGTCGGCGGTTCGGGCGGCACGTTCCCCATCGAGATGACCGGCCCCGTGTTCCAGGCGATCTATCCGTTCCTGCCGTTTACTCACGGCATCAACGCCATGCACGCCGCCATGGCCGGTGCCTACCATATGGAGTACTGGGTTGAGCTGGGCATTTTGGCGAGCTACCTGATTCCGTCGCTGGCCCTGGGCGTCGTTTTCCGCCGCCCGGTCATCAAAGCAAACGACTGGATTATCGAAAAGCTTGAAAGCACGAAACTTATTTAGTGCAACAGCGTGACATTGACGAAACATCGAGGTTTACTCTGCCGACGCTTTAGTGGGCTGGATTGCGATGCAGTGCTGGTTGTTGCTACAGTAGCGGGGCGTGCCGGGGGTCCGGTGCGCCCCGTTTTTATTTGACCATGAGGCGGCACGCAGCCATACGCGTGCGGACACCACGCCAAGATTGAGTGTGAGGATGTTCCATGGCCCAATACGCTGCCAACGAAATCGAAAACATGCCCGATAGCCCTGTCGCACGGGAGGACCTGGGCGCCGGCGGCACCTCCCGCGGCGCCGGCGCGCGTTCTCCGTTCTTCTGGAAGGTCTTGCTGCTATCGGTGGCGGTCATCTGGGGCTATTCCTTTACCACCATGAAAGATGCGCTCGACACCATTCCGGTGTTCGAACTGCTCTATATTCGTTTTCTTCCGGCTTCGCTGGTTATGTTCGCCATCTTCCACAAACGCATCATCGCGCACTTTAATGCCCGCAACCTTATCGTCGGACTTGGTATGGGCGCACTTATGTGGGGCGCGTACGGTTTGCAGACGATTGGCCTGGCACAGACCACGGCGGGCAAGAGTGCATTTTTGACGGGTACCTATTGCATCCTCGTGCCGTTTGCGAGCTACGTCCTAAGCGGCGAAAAGCTTACCCGTTACAACTTGGGCGCCGCGTTGCTGTGCCTGGCGGGCATTGGTCTGGTGGCGCTCGATAGCGTCGAGTTCAATGTCGGCGATGTCATCACACTGGGCGGTGCGGTCTTCTTTGCCATCCAGATGGCGGTGACCGCCAAGTATGGCCGCAAGATGGACATCAACGTCATCACGTTTTGGATGTTTGTGGGCAACGGCGTCTTGAGCTTGGCAACGTCGCTGCTATTCGAGACCCAAGCGCCCGCGTCCGTGTGGACGCCGAGCTTTATCGGTGTGATGGCGTTTCTATCGGTGGGCTGTACGTGTGTGGCTCTGCTCATCCAAAACGTCGGCCTGGCGCATGTCCCGGCCTCAACGGGCTCGCTGCTCCTTTCGATGGAGTCGCCTTCGGGTGTGCTGTTCTCGGTGCTGCTGATGGGGGAGGCGCTCACCTCGCGCCTGCTCGCCGGCTTCGCGCTCATCTTTCTTTCGATTATCTTGAGCGAGACGCATTTCGATTTTTTGCGTCGAAAGCCGCGTCCGCAATTGTAAACAATTTGTTGCGCCGCCTCCCGGGGCGGCATTTTTTATGCGTCGCCCTTAAAGTAGTACCTTGCACTTTACGCTATCAAAGTGCTTGCTGCAAAAACGTTACTGGAGGGCATCTATGGCACCAGCACTGTCCGATCTTCAACCGCAATCAGCGCCCAAGGCCACCGCGGCGGCGCAGACCGCTATCGGTGACGGTCTTGTTGCAGAAGCTCAGGCTTTTGCAGATGAGCTCGCTGCGTGGCGACACGATTTACATCAGATGCCCGAGCTGGGTAATAGCCTCCCGCAGACCTCTACGTATATCCAAGCGCGCCTGACCGAGATGGACATCCCATTTGCTACGCTCGTCGATGGTTCCTGCGTTGTGGGCCTTGTCGGCGCCGGTGCCGCCGCGGCCCAAGGCAATGGCATCTGCACGAATGAGCAGGCCGGTACGGTCATCATGCTTCGTGGCGATATGGACGCCCTGCCCGTTGCCGAGGAATCCGGCGAGCCCTTTGCATCCACCAACGGCTGCATGCACGCTTGCGGTCACGATATGCACGCGACGGCGCTGCTTGGTGCGGCTCGTATGCTCAAAGCGCGCGAGGCAGAGCTTGTTGATGCCAACGCTACGGTTAAGTTGCTGTTCCAGCCGGGCGAGGAAACCTTTGAGGGTGCCCGCGCCGCCATCGCCGACGGTCTGCTGCAGAACCCGCGCCCTCAGGCGGCCTTTGCCATGCACGTTAACAGCCAATCGCCGCTCGGCCTGGTGCTCTATGGGAGCCCGGCGCTTTCGGGCGTGTATGGTTTCCGCATCACGCTGCAGGGCAAGGGCGGCCATGGCTCGAGCCCCGAGATCTGCATCGACCCCATCACGACCGGCGTCCATGTGCACCTGGCGCTTCAGGAGCTCATCGCTCGCGAGGTGCCGGCCGCCAAGGAGGTCGCACTGACCGTGGGTAAGTTTGCCGGTGGCCAAGCGGCCAACGTCATCCCGGATACCTGCGTGCTCGAAGGCACGCTGCGCGGCTTCGACGTCGAGCTCATGGAGCACCTCAAGACCCGCATCGCGGAGGTCGTTAACGGCGTTGCCACAACATATCGTACGCCGGCGACCATCGAGACGCTTTCGGATGTTCCGCCGCTTGTACTCGACAGCGATATGACTCAGGCGTCGCTTGGCTACGTGGGCGCAGTGCTGCCCAAGGCGGCTTTCTTGCCGCTTTTCCATGCCATGGCGAGTGAGGACTTCGCGCTTATCTCGAGCGAGATTCCGAGTGCGTACTTTACCGTGGGCGCGGCCGTAACCGACACGGACGAGCATTTTGCCCAGCACCATCCCAAGGCACGTTTTAACGATGCCGAGCTGCCGCTCGGTGCTGCGGCCTATACCGCCGTCGCTTTGGGCTATATCGCCGACCACCGGTAGCATCCAACCTTGCCTTTCAAGCCTGCGGGCATGGCCATAAGGCCTATGCCCTTGTCTTTCAAGGCAATCTTGGGCACTACCGGCGCCCGGCGCCGGCTATTCGTTTGTTAAATAAGGAGCAGTATGCCCCAGCAGCGTAAGTTCTTCCCCGGCTGGCTCGTGGTGGCCTCCGGCTTCGTGATCATGGCCACGTGCTACACGATTTTCGTCAACTGCATGAGCCTGTTCCAGCCGCTCATCGTCAGCGACTTGGGAATATCTCTTGCGCAGTACAACATCTCCAATGCGATCTCTACCGTGGTGAGCGTTATCGGATCGCTTGTCATTGGCCATGTTGCCGATAAAGTAAGCGGTCGCGTTTTGGGCTCCCTAACCGTTATCGCTACCTCTGCCGTTCTTGCCAGCATGAGCTTTGTCGGTGAGCTGTGGCAGGTCTACGTGCTCTTTGCCGTCTCTGGCTCCTTTGCGAGCGCCTGGATCGTGTGCCTGGCGTGCTCCGTGGTCATGCTCGTGTTCCTGCTGGCATCCGAGCCCATCGCCGCCAAGCTGCGCGCGAGCGTGGCGGGGGAGTAGACGTCCGTCGCTCTTTTCTGTTCGCCCCGTTCTATCCGTGGCCGCCTTGGAAGCCGAATGGATGCTCGTACCATCATTCGGTTTCCAAGGCGGCCACGGGCCTACGAAATGATCAGTTTTCCTCCGTCCCCAAGGGGTCACGTGATCCGAAGGCGACGGAGGAAAAGGGATTACAAACAGCGGCGGCGCGTCTGGCCGAACGAGTCCCCATACC
>USOF01000003.1 GCA_900556285.1 uncultured Collinsella sp.
GTAGTGGCGGCGGGGAGGCACGGTGGCCATTATTCGGTGACCGGGATTGGTCAAAGTAGTTTGACTATTAGCGGCTAAAATCGCCCGGCGCTAACACGGAGGACGAATCTATCAAGTCGTACTACACCTTTGACACCGAGCCCGAGGAAGAGTTCGACGAGTACACCCATCCGGAAATTAGGCTCATGCTCTCCGCAAAGAAGAACTAAAGGCTTGCACTCTAATTGCCGCTCGCAAACATCGTCTATATCTCGAGGTCTAATACTTTTCCCGAGAAGTGAACGACCGTTTTTGGACCCCCGAAGCATCGACATTTTCAGACGTCAAAACCGCAGGATTTGGCTGACAAAACCGCAGGAAATTGCATCTCAAAAGTGTCGATGCTTCGGGGGTCCATTTTGACTCGTTCACTTCTCGAAAAAGTATTAGACCTCGATTTACAAGCCACTCAATGTGACAAAAGGGCTGTCCCTTTGTCACATTATTCGGAGCGTAGGGCTTCTACAGGGTCTTTTTTGGATGCGCTTCGGGCCGGCAGCAGACCGGCAACGACCGTCAGCAGCACCGAAATTGCAATGAGCACCAGCGCATCCTGCACGGGCAGGCTCATCAGATTGGGCACTTGTTTGGCAGCAAGCGCCCAGGCATTAACCGGAAAGCTCACGGCCACCACGACGACAATGGCAAAGACGCCGGCGATGAGGCCCTCGATAAAGGTCTCGGCATTGAATACGTTGGCCACGTTGCGCTTCGACGCGCCGATCGCACGCAGGATGCCAATCTCCTTTTTGCGCTCCAGCACGCTGATGTAGGTGATGATGCCGATCATGATGGAGCTCACCACCAGGCTGATACTCACGAATGCGATGAGCACCAAGCTGATGGTGTTCACGATGTCGGTCACCGAACCCATGATGATGCCCATGTAGTCGGTGTACGAAATTGCCCGATCATCATGGCCAGTGGCTTTGACCTGCTTGTTGTACGCATCGATGTGATCGAGTACGCGCTCCTTGGCCTCAAAGTCGCGCGGGAAAATCTTAACCGAGATGGGGTCCGCCTCATCCGCATAGCCCAACGTGGTCAGATTGTTGTCGTAGGTGAGCTTCGACGCCTTGGCATAGCTCATCATGAGCGAACTCAGATCCTCGGCGTCCATGTTGAAATGGATGGCACGAGCAAAGGCACTCGCATCCACGTGCATGGCGCTCGCCAGGTTGGCAAAACTCGAAGACATCTGTGTCGCCATCTGGTCCATGAGCCCTGCCGCGCCCGCCTTGAGCTGGGACGATACCGTCGATGCTATCTGCTCGCTGATCGCCTTCATCACCTGATCCATAGCCTGTTGCAGATACGGAGCCAGCTGCTTTTGCACATAGTCGGTCATCGCCTGTTGCAGGCGCTCGGCCAGGGCATCGCCACCGAGTGCCTTGAGCTGAGCCAGGATTTGCTGCGCCGTGGCATCGCTCTCAAGATACGTCGAAAATGCAGCAGCAAGCTTTGAGGCATCCTTAAGTTCTTCGGGCGTCAGCGCCTTAAACTGATCAGACTGCAAAAAGCCCTCAAACAGTTGGTTGGCAAGCGTTCCCACCTGCTGCATTTGCTCGGGCGTGAGCTCCAGACCGTCAAAGACGCCCGAGAAATCTGGGGTTGGCGCTTTGGCGATGATGTCACTAAAGTCGATATCCTCCCCAACGCCCGAAAGGTCAATGTCCAGCCCGGACAAGTCAAGACCAGACAGGTCCATACCGCCGGCCGCACCCGAGAGCGCAGATGTATCGAACGAAAACGCACTCTTCAGCGCCGCCTCGTCCACACTAAACATGCTGCCCAGATCCACGCCTTGCTTGGCCTCGCCTTGCAGTTCATCGAAAGACTTGCCCGTAAAGACATCCGTCTCGGGGTGAGCAAGCTGCTCCTGCACAATCTGCGAATTTGCGGCGCGTTCCATAAGCTGACGAGTCAGTGCATGCGTATAGGCGATGCCCGGGGTCAATGCGCTCGCGTTGGCCGTCTCATTGGGCCGCACCACGCCCACAATGTGTACGTCGATACCGTCGGCAACCTTGGCGGCCATAAAGTCGGTGTCGCCAGACATATCGGTCCACATGCCGGTCTCTTCGTTTTTGCGATACGCATCGGCCGGCGACAGCACTTTAAACGTCGTGGACAGCGCATCGTCGTAGGTAAAATCAGTACCGGCCTCGGACGTCTCGATCTTACCGTTAGCCGTCATAGCACTGTTAACCAGGTCGTTGAGCTCATCGATATCCAACGCACCGATACTGTAGAGCGTGTAATCGCCCACCGTGCCACGGCTCGAAAGCACCATCACGGCTTCGCTGGCAGACGTGGGCCAATGACCGGCGACGACATCGTACTGGCTGTCGAGCAGGCTCTGGTCGTCAATCATCTCGTTAAAGACCGAGGTTCCCATGGATTCCATGCTCACCGTTGCTGCTGAGCTCGCGCCGCCGCTCATGGCCTCGGTCATGGCGTTGGGCACCAGCCGGACAGGCTTCTCATCGCCCTTGCCGGCACGATAGACAACCGGCGATACACCGTAGCCGTACTGAATGGCGTTGACCTCTTTATCGATGCCGTCGCCACCGGCATCGAGCCATGCCTTAAAGCTCGTCATGTCGTTGGACTTAACGCTCGCAAACATATCCTTTACGGCCGTGACCACAGGGATCCTATCGGTCCCCTGAGCCTTGCCGCCGGCACTGTCGTCGGACGAATCCACGTTTTCAGGCGAGTCATCATCCGTGGCCCCCTGTCCGCCCATCATGGACGACAGGTCGTAATCCTGTTTGGAAATGGTGAGCGGGTAGCTCGAGAGCGTATCCTCCTCGACCTTTTTGATGTAGCCGTTTACGCCGTTGGACAGCGCCAGAATCGCCGCGATACCGATAATGCCAATCGAGCCCGCAAAGGCAGTCATGGCCGTACGACCCTTCTTGGTCATGAGGTTTCGGGCAGAAAGCCCCAGCGCCGTCACAAAGCTCATCGAGGTTTTGCGCGTAGGCTTGGCCTCACGACGCGCGGCCTTGGCAACATCAAAGGGATCGGAATCGTCGGTAATCCTGCCGTCCGCCAGGTTGACGATGCGCGTGGCATATTGGTACGCCAGCTCGGGATTATGCGTGACCATGATGACCAGGCGGTCGCGCGCCACGTCCTTAAGCAAGTCCATGACCTGTACGGATGTCGTTGAATCCAAGGCGCCGGTCGGCTCGTCGGCCAGCACGATCTCGGGATCATTGATCAGGGCGCGGGCGATGGCCACGCGTTGCATCTGTCCACCCGAAAGCTGGCTCGGGCGCTTGTTAACATGCTCCCCCAAGCCGACTTTCTCCAACGCCTCGCGTGCACGCTGGCAGCGCTCGGCATGCCCCACGCCCGTGAGCGTAAGCGCCAGCTCCACGTTTTCCAAAATGGTCTGATGCGGAATGAGGTTATAGCTTTGGAACACAAAGCCGATGCGGTTGTTACGGTAGGCATCCCAATCGCGATCGCGAAAGTCCTTGGTCGAGATGCCGTCGATGAGCAGGTCGCCGGAATCGAAATGATCGAGTCCACCGATTACGTTGAGCATCGTAGTTTTGCCCGAGCCCGAGGGGCCCAGAATGGCCACGAACTCGTTATCGCGAAAAGACAGGCTTACGTCGTCGAGCGCCACCTGCGTAAACGACTGCGTAACGTACCTTTTGCAAATACCCTTGAGCTCCAGCATGGACGGCAACCTCTCCCACGTGGGCGCGCTCGCCCGCTCTCCCCCACAGTTCGCATTTGATGCGGTTTTTCCTACCCCATCTTGTCATTGTCATACTCGCCGCTCAAAAGGCCTTACTTTTCCAATCCACACGGCATCACGTTATCGCTACCGCGATGGTCTTTAGTCACAGCAGCAAAGAAGCGATAGCCACCCGAGAAGTTATAGCAGTCAAAACCGTACTGAGCGAGGATGCGGCAGCCAATGTAGCTGCGAAGACCACTTTGGCAAATAACATAAACAGGCTTTGTCACGTCAAGCTCCCCCAAGCGAGCACGCAAGTCATCGACGGGAATGTTCACAAAGCCGTCGATATGTCCGCGGTCATACTCGCCGACCATACGGACATCGAGCAGCTGCACACTACCATCGCGCGGCAGATCCGGTTCCTGCTCCCAATGCCACTGCTTGAGCATGCCCGAGCCCACGTTTTCGATCAAAAAACCGGCCATGTTCACCGGGTCTTTCGCCGAAGAATATGGCGGCGCATAAGCCAAATCCAAATCCTTGAGCTTATCGGCCCGAATACCGGCCTGGATTGCCGTCGCCAGCACATCGATGCGCTTGTCCACGCCATCGATGCCCACAATCTGCGCGCCCAGCAGACGCAAGGTTTCCCTCTCAAACACAACTTTCATGGTCATGGGCGTGGCCCCGGGATAATAACCCGCATGCGATCCAGGTGACAGCACGACGCTCTCGTAATCGATTCCCGTCGCACGCGCTGCCTTCACAGAAAGGCCCGTGCTCGCAGCTGTCAAGTCGAACACTTTGATTACCGAAGAACCCAGCGAGCCCTGATAGCGACTGTCTAAGCCACAAATCACGTCGGCGACGATACGTCCCTGCTTATTAGCGGGGCCTGCAAGGGAAATCACCGCGTCCTCACCCGTCACCTGATGCTTGACCTGCACGGCATCACCCACGGCATATACGTCAGGAGCAGACGTCTCCATGCGGTCGTTCACCACAATGGAGCCCTTGATGCCCAGCTCGATACCAGCTTTCTTTGCCAAATGGCTCTCGGGCGCAACGCCGATAGCGAGTAGCACCATATCGGCCATAATGGAATCATCGCCCGCCACATGTGTGACCACACGGCCATCGGCCTCCTCAAAGCCCGTAACGTCGGCACGAAGGCGCAGGTCAATGCCATGCTCGCGGACCTCTGCATGAAGCAGCGTCGCCATGTCGTAGTCCAGGTTGTTCATCAGCTGCCCGGGGCGCTGCAAAAGCGTCACCTCGAGACCCAAGCCACGCAGGTTCTCGGCAGCCTCAACACCGATAAAGCCGCCACCGATCACCACGGCGCTCCTCGGCTCATGCTCTTGCACATAACCATGAATGCGCAGCGTGTCCTCTACCGTTCGAAGGCTAAAGATCTTATCCAAATCGATTCCCGGAAGAGCGGGGCGAATGGGATGCGCGCCTGGCGAAAGAATCAGCTTGTCATACGTCTCGACAAATTCCTCGCCGGTGAGCAGGTCGCGAACGTCAACCGTATGCACCTCGGGATGAATGGCGATCACCTCGTGGCTCGTCTTCACGGCAATGCGGAATCGATTCCAGAAGCCCTCGGGCGATTGCAGCGTGAGCGCAGACTCCTCCTCAATCACGCCGCCAATAAAGTATGGCAATCCGCAGTTAGCATAGGAGACATAACCTGTGCGCTCAAAAACGACAATCTCCGCCTGCTCGTCAAGCCTGCGCAAGCGCGCTGCCGCCGATGCACCGCCAGCAACGCCCCCCACGATAACCACCTTCATAGTTAACGCACCACCTTTCCGCTGTAGCTATTGATTCCGCCGATGTTCTTCACGTTGACGTAGCCCGCACGCTGAAGAAAGCTCGCAGCGCGACCGCTACGAGCGCCACTCAGGCAATGCACGAACAGAGGCGTATCCTTCTTTGGATACTCGACAAGCACGCGATTGACGACATCGAGGGGAATGTTGATGGCACCGGGGATATGTCCCTGCCGATACTCATCGGCGCCACGCACATCGATCAACACCGCACCTTCGGTCGCACGGCACTCTTCAACACCTTTGTTGATATCCACCCCAGCAAATAGATTGAACAATCCCATGATGAGCTCCTTTGCTCGCTTGCCCTATCGTTTGATGCCAGTATGCCCGGAAGGCGCAGACCGGTTCCGTGACCAAGTCACCGTATGGGACAATTTTTTCTTAAAAGCGAGTGCCAGGCACTGGACGGATAGGCACCATGGCAAAGCCATCGCTACGGCAGGCGTGTCAAACCGTCGACATCCAGAACAAGGATTCGCCCGCGCTTCACCTCGACAAGACCTTCATTGGCAAGACGACGCAGCACGCGCGTCACCGCCTCGCGGGCAGAGTTGATGTCACGCGCCAGCTCGTCTTGAGTGACCCGGAGCTCCATTGACCCCGTTGCCTGGCATCGCTCAACCAAATAGTCGGCAACACGCTGGTCGAGACGTCGGAAAAGCATCTGTTGGAGCACACGAACCACCTGAGAGTAGCGCCGCGCCTCCACTTCGAGCATAAAGACTTTGACGAAAATATTGTTGCTGGCAAGATGCTCGCAAACACCGATAGGCACAATAAGGAGCTCGGATTTCTCTGTTGCGGCAGCCAACGTGCCAAAGGAGATTTGCCGAATTACGCACGAAGCTGTTGTAACGCAGCACTCGCCGCACCCAATCCTAAAGAGCGTGATCTCCTTGCCTTCCTCGGAAAGGAGGCTGACGCGGACACCACCCTGAACGATAAGGAACATGCCGGTACAGGAGCTATCGCTGCCGCCGATAAGCTGGCCGGCATCGAAGGTGCGCAAGGCGGCTTGCCCCAAAACGAGCGTCCTCTCGTCAGAAGACAGATGCGCCCAAAAAGGGAGCTTCTCTACAACGTTTTGCACCATGGTCATCTGCGACTCCTTCTCCCATGGTCTAATCTATCAGGAATAATAGGGAGCAGCAAAAGTCAACTGTCGCAAGAATGACCTGTACCGCAAGATCATCACCGAGGGCTTTGAGATTGCCGACGAGCGCTTTGAGGCCAACGCTTTGGTCATCTTCCGTGAGACAGGGAACCGTCAGCACACCATCAAGGCCGTTATGTGTGCCCTTCTGGGTCTCTAGGAGCCGTATCAATGGAAACTGTTTTGCCGGTGCCAGTGAGGAATGTTGGGAACCGCACAAAAACGAACGGGACGGCACGTCGCGTGGCGCACCATCCCGCACATGGCATTGACAATGTGGCAAAGGGACTGTCCCTTTGCCACATTCGAACCTACTGCTCGCTATTCGCAATCGCCTGGTCGATAAGCTTGTCGAGTGCTGCGCGCTGCTCGGCGGAGCTGATGGCTCCCACGATTGGATCCCCTACGATGTTGCCATTCTGATCGATGACATACGTTGTCGGGAACGAGAACAAATTTGACGTAAACTTACCGGCCTCGCTATCCGACTTGAACCAGATGTTCTTATATGTCACGCCCTTCTTGCTCAGCACGGCCTTGGCATCTGCGATCTCGCCCTTGTTGCCATCGAGCGTAAAGGAATTGACGCCCACGACCTGGCCGCCCTTCTCGGCAAGCTCCTGATTCAGTTTCTCAAGATCGCCCAGCTCGCCCACGCACGGCTTGCAAGTGGTGAACCAGAAGTTCATGACGGTGACTTTGTTCTTAGAGAACAGCTCGTCGCTGCTCACGTCATTGCCATCCAGGTCTTTGCCCGTAAAGCTGGGGAACTTCGTCGCCTCGCTCGAAGCATTGGCACCAGCCGTCATGCCAGCGGCCGAAGCGTCGACGCTCTCGCCTGCACTCGGCGTGCTTCCACAGCCGGGGAACTCCTTCTCCAGGCTCTCGAGCTTGTCCTCGATCTCCTTGATCTGCTGCGCACCGGCCTTGAGCGTCTTAAGCTCATCCGCCGTGAACTCATCCTTGGCACCGTCGATGGTCTTGAGCAGGAAATCGCCGTAATTGCTACCATCCTCAATCATTGCCGAGTCTTTATTTGCCGCATTGAATACCTTTTCCCACAGCGCGTTATCACTCGAAAGGATATCGTTTTCCTTTTGCATGAGCTTCGCATACAGCTCGGCGGCCTCGTCGGCATTGGTCGGCTTCTGCGCAGTGAGTTCTGCGATCTTAGGATCGGAGCTCGCAGATTCGCTCGCATTGCCGCCAGGTGCCGAGCACGCCACAAGACACAAGGCCAGCACCGGCACCATAAACAGGGCCGCAATCTTAGAAAGCTTCATAGTCATTCCTCCGTTTTGTCGAAGCTTGTTTACTTTTTATCAGCGGTCAAGGGAAGCTTTTCCGCCGACACATCCAGGCCATAGCGATAGCTGATGGCATCGACGGGACAGGCCCCGATGCACTTTCCGCACCGGATACATTCGGCATGATTGGGCGCGCGGACCACATCAACGTCCATCTGACAAACCTTTGAGCACTTGCCGCACGAGACACATTTGCACGCGTCAACCTGAATCCCCAACAAGGACACCCTATTCATGAGCGCATAGAATGCGCCGAGTGGGCAAATCCATTTGCAGAAGGGGCGGTAGAACAAAACGCTCAGCACTACCACGGCAATGAGAACGGCAAGTTTCCAAGTAAAGAGATGTCCCAACGCAGATCGAATGCCGGCATTGGCGATGGCCAGCGGAATGGCGCCCTCGAGCACACCCTGCGGACAGATGTACTTGCAAAAGAATGGGTCGCCCATGCCCACGTCGTTAACCATCAAGACGGGCAGCAGCACCACGGCAAACAGCAACACGACGTACTTGATGTACGTGAGCGGCTTGAGCTTTTTCGTGGAGAACTTTTTGCCGGGAATCTTGTGCAGCAGCTCTTGTAGCCAGCCAAACGGGCACAAAAACCCGCACACAAAGCGTCCCAGCAGCACGCCGAGCAAAATGAGCGTACCGGTGACGTAGTAAGAAAAGTTGAACTTGGATGAACCTACCACCGACTGGAACGACCCGATGGGGCACGCACCCGATGCCGCGGGGCACGAATAGCAGTTAAGCCCGGGTACGCAGACTGTTTTTCCCGCGCCCTGATAGATGCCGCCTTTGGCAAAGTTTGGCAGGTGAATGTTGGTGACAAGCGTCGCCGCCGCCTGAATGAATCCGCGAAATCGAGCCAAAACATGCGACGCAGTGTTTTCTCTTTTATCCAATTCCGATACACTCCAAGCACAGCCTAATCGCTTTGGCCAGCACGGCATCCGCCTCGCCACGCATAACGCCAAAGCACACCATGGCAATTCCGACGATCAACAAAGCGACCTGTACCACGGGTTTTACCGCTTTGAACAACCTGACCACTCCTTTCGTTACGCGACCATTGGACCATATCGGCTATAAAATCCGTGTTAAGCGCGATTTGAAATGTGCAAGGAGACTGTTATGCGTATTTTGATCGTCGAGGACGAGCGGGCGCTGTGTGACGCAATCGCGCGCAGCTTGCGAAACTTGGCGTACAGCGTCGACTGCTGTCACGACGGACAGGAGGCGCTCGACCTACTGGACGTTGAGGCCTTCGACCTCGTGGTACTCGACCTCAACCTTCCCCGCATCGACGGCATGACCGTACTCAGGGAACTTAGGAAAACTGACTGCGAGACTAAGGTACTGATTCTGTCCGCACGCGGCGAAGTATCCGATAAAGTCGCCGGACTCGATGCCGGTGCCAACGATTACCTCACCAAGCCGTTCCATCTTGACGAGCTTGCGGCAAGGATTCGCAGCCTTACCCTCAGACGCTTTACACAAAGCGACATAGTTTTATCCTGCGGAAAGCTCCGCTTTGACACCAAGGCGCGCATCGCTTCCGTGAACAGCGAGGCTTTATCTCTTACGCGCAAGGAAACGGGAATCTTGGAATACCTGATGCTTAATCAGGGGCGACCGGTAAGCCAAGAGGAACTTATCGAGCACGTTTGGGATAGCAGCGTGAACAGCTTTAGCAACGCAACCCGCGTTCATATCTCGTCGCTCCGAAAAAAGTTGCGCAGCGCTTTGGGATACGACCCGATTCGCAATCGGATTGGAGAGGGCTACGTTATGGAGGACAGTGAATGAAAAGGCTTTCGCTGCAATGGCGCATAACGATCATGACGGCACTGCTCACGTGTGCGGCATGCGTGCTGACGAACTGCCTGGTCGGCTATACGGGCATGCGCTACATGGATGCCATCGGCAGTGACATCTCGGCCTTTACCGCAACCGGCGAAGATTCGCCCCAGGCGTTCGACCCAACGAAAGCGACCCTCGATAACGAGGTTACGATCGTCGTAAACGACGCACAGGAGTCTTTTGGCACGACAGCCTGGCGCATCACGGCTGGAGTCACACTCCTTGGCGGCGTGCTGGCATACTTTGTGAGCGGCCGTGCACTCAAACCGCTACGGGCTTTTGCAGACCAGGTTGAGCGTGTGCAGCCTGACAACCTAAGCGAAATCAGACTCAGTGAAGATGTGCCCACCGAGCTACAACGATGCAGCGCCTCTTTCAACGACATGATCGCCCGTCTTGGCGAAGGGTTCTCTGCACAGCGTCAATTTACCGGCAACGCCGCGCACGAGCTGCGAACCCCGCTCGCCCTTATGCAGGCACAGATCGAACTGTTTGTCTCCGAACACTCCGGTTTGCAACCCGAAACAGCCGAGCTGCTCGGCCTGCTACAAGAACAAACCGAGCGCATGTCTCGAATGGCCAAGGTATTGCTCGAGATGAGTGAGCTGCGCAGCGTTCCTTGCGAGGACGATGTGGAACTTGGTCCCTTGTCCGAAGAGGTCCTCACCGACCTTGCGCCACTTGCCGAAAATAAGGGCATAGCCCTCAATTGTGCTGGAGACGCTTTAGTAATCGGGAGCGACACGCTCCTCTATCGGCTGGTGTTTAACCTGGTCGAAAATGCCATCCATTACAGCCGCCCCGGCTCGACTGTCAACGTCTCCATCTGCGACAACGACAGCCACGTGTTCCTGAGAGTCGAGGACCAGGGCCCGGGAATACCCAAGCAGTACCGTGAGAGCATCTTCCAGCCGTTCTTTCGTCTAGACAAATCCCGCAGCAGGGCATACGGCGGCGCAGGACTCGGGCTAGCGCTTGTTTGGGAGATTGCAGCGCTTCACGGTGGCGCGGTAGAGGTCGAAGCAAGTTCCGAGAGCGGGGCTACCATGCTCGTAAGCCTTCCAAAACGATCCGTAGCGTTAACCGAACAGTAAAACGAAAGGGGTCCCGAGCAACAGGAGTACAATTGCTGCATTGTTGCCAGCTGTTGGGAGATGGAAGATGGACTGCGATGGCTACCCATGCGTTCCCATGCCGTTGATGTGCACCGCCTTTGTGCCGGGGCAGATTGACGCTGCGGTTGCAGGCATTTCCGACCCCGATTCACGCACCATCGCCATGGCAGAAGCGCTGTACTTTCGCGGACAGGCCGCCCTCGCTGCCAAGACGGCGCGCCCCTATCTTGACGCCACCGATTCCGCACTGCGCTATTCCGCATGCTTTATCTGCGGATACGCCAGTCTGTCGCTCAACCGTATCGCCGACGCCCGCCGTTGTCTTGCGGGCATCCTCGATACGCCAACTGACGAGGAATCACCCGCCGTCCACGCCACGCATATCCTGTTCGCCTCGGCCGCGAGCGTCCTGCTGCACTTGCCTTCCCCGTATTCCGCCGAAGAGTTTTATCCGCTTGCGGCGCATCTGCCCGAAGGTCTGCGCCTGTTCGCCAGCTACGTGATGGCGCATGCCCTGTACCTGCGCGGCGAATATGGCCGCAGCCTGGGCATGGCGGAAAACGCCCTGATCATGAAACAGGGAAGTTATCCCATCTCGGAGCTGTTCCTGCACTTGGCAGCTTCCATGGCATGCATGAGCCTCAAGGACATCGACGCCGCAAAAACGCACTTCGGAGTTGCTTGGAACATTGCGCGCCCCGACGGCCTTATTGAGCTCATTGGCGAGCATCACGGCCTTTTACAGGGGCTTATCGAGGCATGCCTAAAAACGCAATACCCTGACGACTTCGCGCGCATCATCGAGATCACGTACCGCTTCAGCTACGGCTGGCGGCGCATCCACAACCCCGATTCGGGCGAGGACGTTGCCGACGATCTAACGACCACGGAATTCACCATGGCCATGCTCGCCTGTCGTGGGTGGACCAACGCCGAAATCGCACGCCATATGGGAGTATCGCCGGGCACCGTCAAAAACCGCCTATCCGGCGTATACGCAAAGCTTGGCATCGGCACACGCGCCGAGCTGGTCGCGCATATGTTACGTTAGCGACCGGACTACCAAGCGCATCGAACGCGTTCCGGAACCCGGCGCTTCGCTCGATCAATTTGGACATTTTGACCCTTGAACGGCACTACCGCCACGGGGCGCCTTCTCGCAAAATTGGATTATTTCCACCGATACTTGCGGGATGGGAGCCCAAGATGCTTGATCGCCGTTCGTTACTTGTCGCCGGAGCGTCCTCGTTAGCGAGCATTATGTTGCCGCGCGTGCCGGGAAGCGCAAACGCCTTCATATTGCCGTTCGCGCCCACCGAAGCCCATGCCAACGAAAAAGACCCCTTCAGGGTGCTCGTGCTCTCGCGCACCATGTTCGGTGTGGTCGTGGTCGACGTCGCCAACAAGAATATGCCCATCACGGGTGCCCAGGTCACACTCACATCGCGCTATGCCGCAGGCAAGCAGCTCACCGCCACTACCGATGACGAAGGCACGGCCATCTTTGAGGTCGCGCCGCTTTCGGAAGGCTACGTGGACGAGGCGACGCTTCTCGACGCGTACGACTTTAACGGCGGCATCTCCATTAGCATGGCAGGCTACCGCGATGTCGAGATTCCCCTCGCGCGTGTCCAAGGCGGCACCGCCATTACCGCACCCACACGTCCGCTCTCCGATGGCGAGCCGTACTTTCGCCAGCTCACATTCGACGAATGGGACATCCAGTACGCCGACGCCACGTTTATGGCACTGCCGAAGGACGACGCCGGAAACGACCAACCCGACACGCACGCCTTTACCGTGCAGGCGCATCTGCCGCAGGGTGGACAGGCAACGCTGCACATCAACAAAGTGACGCCTGCCGCGGGCAGCTCACCCGAAACCGTCACGCAGATCGGTCAGATCAAGGCCAGCGCATCGGGCGCGGATAATCTGGCGACGTTCACACTCGAAGACACGTTCCTCGATGCAGCGTCAAACCTTCTGGAGGAAGGATGCAAGCTGCGCTTTGTCCTCGACTATCAGGGCAAGACCTATACACTCTCCTCCCCCATGGCCGTTGTCACCGCGCCGGCCGCAAAGGCGGAATCGGGCTCGACCACTATCGTCCCCACCACCATGGACCAAGAGATTACTCCGTTTGATTTCCCAGCAGCGTTCCCCGGCATTGGCGGCAACAAGTTCACCTGCTGGATGCCCGCGTTCCCCATTTTGTTCGATTTCTCGTTTGCTGGATACGTGCTGTTTGGCGGAGGATACAAACCAGCCAGCTATATGAACGATTCGGGCAATCCGGATCCGGAGTACTGGAAGAAGTCACCGCGCGAGTCGGGTGCCAAGCAGGCAAACCGCTACCTCGACGAAATGGAGGGGAAGTGGAATCAATATAAGAGCATGAGTGCCGGTTCGGGCACCGATCCAAGAAACACCAAGCTCCTTCGCCACCATTGCACGCTGCTATTCACGATGGATATCGCCACACAGCTGTACGGCTCGCTCGCCTACGACTGGGTGGGCAAAACCTGGGGCGACAACAACGATCCCGCATTCGGCAATATTAAGGCCCTCTTCCAGGTAAAAACCGACCTCAACTGGACCGAGCAGTTTACCCTAGGACCGGTGCCGTTTTTCCTAAACGTCAACCCCTGGGTGCTGGCGAAGCTGGCGCTCGCCGTGGGTGCCCACACGCACGGCAGCGGCGCGGCGTTTTTTAAAAACATTTCGCTCGACTATTCAAACACCTCGGGCTCGTTCACCATCCAGATCGGGCTTGCCGTCACCTTTGGCGCTGGCGTTGCAGGCGTCGCTTCGTCTGCCGTGCGCGGCGCCGCATCCCTCACGCTGTTCATTGGGTACGAGAAGGCAGATGGACACCAGCTTCCGCGACTGCGCGTAGGTGCAGACGTCGATGTCGATGTGATACTCCAGTTCGTAATGTTCAAGTGGACCACCAAGGCTTGGTCGGGGTCGTGGCCCACACTCCTCGATTCGTGGAATATGTCGGTGAACAATGGCAACCAGTATGTGCTCCAGCGCTCTGAGCTCGCATTGGGTGGAGATACGCCTTACACGTTGGATGCCCGCTTCGGCACGCCCGGCAACATCAAGGCGGGCGGCGTGCCGCAATTTATCGCATCGGCCACCATCGTCACCAACGCCGAGCTGCTCGCACGCGCCGAGGTTGCAGCCACCGCGATAAACGCCGCGCCTGTCGTGCGCGATTGGGATCAAGCGGTCACGCGCATTGAGCTCGAGGCGGATGCAGAAAGCGACGACACGGGACAGATCGAGCATTTCGTCCATGCACTGATAGGGAACGACGAAAACGCCGCGCCGATGTACGAGTACACCTATATCGGGCAGGCGACGAACACCGTTGCGGACCCCAACGCCAATTCTGCTGGTGTATCGGAGGACGAGCGTGGCGGCATCAAACCCTCGAGCGACAACGTACTGTTTACCGGCGTGCTCAGCGAAGCCCACATGAAGCTGGCAATGATTGCCGGCGTAGAATGCCTGTTCCGCATCGCTTCGGTTCGCTACGGCAAGGATGGCCGTTCGCGTCTGGTGGTACACACGAAGGCAAACGGCGCGTGGTCCGCACCTATGCCGGTCGACTTCCCCCTTGGGTTTGGCGAGGGCGACGTGGAGCGCAACGACACGTTCGATTACGACTTCGACGTGGTGGAATATACGGACGGCGCGGGGCGCACGGACGCCTACGTATTGCTGGTCTCGGGAGAGCGCCCCAAAGGCGACGCAACCCGGTTCGATACGGCAAGCACGGCCGGCATGCTGTCCGTTGTGCGCCTGCGCATAAGCAATAGCGAAGTTCGAGTGATATCGCACACGTCGTGGCGCAGCATCTCGCGCGGCCGCCTGCAGGAGGACGGCTACCATTGCCTGCAATGTCCGCGTATCACAGTGGGCAAGACGCTTGTCGACGGACGTCTGTCGGGCGCCTATCTCCATCGCCGCGGAGCCACCGCAGAAAAGGCGCTCGGCAGCGAGGCAGAGGTTGCGCTGGAATGCTTTACCCTGTGGTCGGACGATTTGGGCGACAGCCTCACGTTCCGTCAGGTTCTCCGCTTTCCGCAGGCACCATCGAGCATCGAGCTGGGCGCGCCCGAGAATATCAACGGCAAAATGGTGGTGCCCGTTGCATACGAAACCGCAGGCGGCTGCGGTTGCGCATCGTACGCCGTCATCGGTCAGTCTATTGCGGGTTGGGGCGTCATGTCGCCGGACGCCACGGTGCCGCGCGTGGTACCGTGGCCGCAGCACACGGGCTTTTTGGCTACCGTCAACGAGCAACTGCAGCATGTTACGTGGACGCGAGGCGCATCGGCGTTTGCAACGACGCCCGTGGGCGCAGCTGGCTGCGGCCCGGCGTCGTTTAGCGTGAGCAACAACGGCAGGTGCTTGATGTACGTAGAGAACACCGACGGCAAGGTAGGACAGACCTACGACGAAGAAGGCAACCCGGTAGCGGTGATGGGCAAGCACTTCCGTATCTTCGCCAGCACCTTGGAAGGCGATCTGTTCACAGAACCGTTCGTGATGTGCGAGCTCGACCACCCCGTCGATCAGTTAACGACGTTTTTGGCGTCGGGCGGCATGCTCTCGGCGCTCGCCACGCACATTGTAAGTGCCGAGCAGAGCAAGGCGGAGCTGCACGGCATCGAAGTGCCCTTGGTGGCATGCGCCACACCACTGGGCGCGATAGCCAACCTGGGCGCCGTGGTGCCCGGGGCAGCGAGCGAGTCGTTTACGGTAACGGTGCGAAACGACGGCAACACGTTGCTGACCGCAGGAACAGTCGATCTGTACCGAGAGGGCTCCAACCAACCGTTCTCCAGCGCATCCATCGGATTCGGCGCGAACGCACGCATGGCATCGATCTACGACCCGGAGCTTGCCGAGGACGCATCGGCCAACGACATAGCACATGTGAAGTTCACACTCGAGGCACTGGGCGAGCACTTTGCCACGCACCCGCTGGTAGCCGACAACGGCAACGCCGTGCTGGCACCGGGCTGCACGGCACAGTTCCGCATGAGCTTTGCCATCCCGGAGAGCTGGAGCGACGAGGTGGGCAAACGCGTCACGCTCTACGCAAAGGCGCGTGACCTGGTGGCGCTCGACCCCGTAACGCTCGAAGAGATTCGACCGGGCGCAAACTCCGCGCTGGGCGCCGTGCTGCACGAGCTTCACGTGCCAGACGCAAAATGCGAACGCTCGGAAGTTCAGGTTGGCGTCTGCGGCAGCGCGGATACGACAGGACTTCACGACGCCCCGATGACGGCGGACAGCGATAGCGGCTCGAGTGGCGGCGGTACCGACGAGGGCGGCGGCTCCGGCGGAAGCAGCTCCGGCAGTGGCAAGGACCACGGCAATAACAAGCGCTCCGGAAAAGCGGGCGCGCTTGCGGGCACGGGCGATGTCAACGCTCCCCTTACGGCAGCCGCTGCAGCACTCGCCGCAGCCGGCGC
>USOF01000004.1 GCA_900556285.1 uncultured Collinsella sp.
TTCCCGTGCGTTTTGCGGCGACCAAGCTGGTTGAGGGCGACGAGCTGGTGACCGAGGCGCTTCACCTGGACCGCAACGAGCTCGACGCCATCGAGCACATCATTAGCCAAATGGAGGGCGAGGCCGGCACCGACCGTCTATCTGCGCTGGCTGACATGCGCTTCGGCTTTATCGGCGACGTGTGCGGGCGTTGCGTCGTCAAGCCGCACGAGAGCCGCGAGCACGTGCGCTCCGTCAAGATTGACCGCATCCTGACGGGTCGCTACACGGCTATCCCGGCGTTCCTGGTGATCATGGGTCTCGTCTTTTGGCTGACGTTTGGCGTGATCGGCGCGGCGTTGCAGGGACTTATGGAGGACGGCATCGCTGCCATCATCGCCTCGGCCGATGCGGGTCTCAAGGCGTTCGGCACCAACGACGTAGTGCGCTCGCTGGCTGTCGACGGCGTGCTTACGGGCGTGGGCAGCGTGCTGACCTTCCTGCCGATTATCGTCGTGCTCTTTTTGTTCCTCTCCATTCTGGAGGACTCGGGCTACATGGCGCGTGTTGCCTTTGTCATGGATAAGGTGCTGCGCCGCTTTGGCCTTTCGGGCCGCAGCTTTGTGCCCATGCTCGTCGGGTTTGGCTGCACCGTGCCGGCTATCATGTCGACCCGTACGCTCCCATCCGAGCACGACCGCAAGATGACCGTCATGCTCACGCCGTTCATGAGCTGCTCGGCCAAGCTGCCGGTTTACGGCTTGCTGTGCGGAGCATTCTTCCCGCAGGCGACGGTCCCCGCCATGGTCTCGCTCTATCTGATTGGCATTGCGGTTGGTTGCATCGCGGCTTTGGTGCTTAACCGCACGGCATTTAAAGGCGACCCGGTGCCGTTTATCATGGAGCTTCCCAATTACCGCCTGCCGAGCGTCAAGACGACGGTGATGCTGGCATGGGATAAGGCCAAAGACTTTATTACCAAAGCCTTTACCATTATCTTTGCTGCTACCGTGGTCATCTGGTTCCTTCAGACGTTCGACATTCGCTTTAATGTGGTCGCCGATCAGTCGCAGAGTCTACTTGCCGGTCTGGGTAGCATTATCGCGCCGGCGCTGGCACCGCTCGGCTTTGGCGACTGGCGTGCATCCACGGCGCTCGTCACCGGACTTATCGCCAAGGAGAGCGTCATCTCGACCCTCACGGTGCTTTTGGGCGCGACCTCGCCTGCGGTGTTGTCGACCATGTTTTCGCCGTTCACCGCCTACGTGTTTTTGGTCTTCACGCTGCTGTATCCGCCCTGCGTGGCTGCCATCGGCGCCGTCAAGAGCGAGCTGGGCGCGCGCTACGCCGTGGCCGTATTCGCATTTCAAGTGACGGTCGCCTGGATCGTGGCGTTTGTCGTGCATTCGGCAGGTATATTGCTGGGGTTGGCTTAGTTATTTATTGACGGCGCAACCTCTGT
This sequence comes from uncultured Collinsella sp., assembly GCA_900556285.1. GTDB lineage: Bacteria > Actinomycetota > Coriobacteriia > Coriobacteriales > Coriobacteriaceae > Collinsella. Next base: position 1,442 of record USOF01000004.1, read on the forward strand.
GTATCGAATTGTTTTCGGCCCCGCATCTGTTGCTGACGGATGCGGGGCCGTTGCTATATAATCGCCTCCGCTCAAAACGATTGGAGACGTTATATATGACTCAGGCAAGGCAAGACGGCATCACGCTCAAGCAGTGGCTCCCGCTCATCGGACTCACCTGCTGCGCCTTCGTGTTCAACACGTCGGAGTTTATGCCCATCGGTCTTTTGACTGACATCGCCGCGTCGTTCTCGCTCACCGAGTCCCAAGCCGGCATCATGATCTCGGTCTATGCCTGGGGCGTCATGCTGCTGTCGCTGCCGCTCATGGTGTTCGCTTCGCGCTTTGAGTTCAAGCGGATGCTGCTGGGCGTGCTGGCCGTGTTTTCGCTGGGCCAGTTTCTGTCCGCTGTGGCGCCGACTTATCCCATCCTGGTCTGTGCGCGCCTGGTGGTCGCTTGCGCACATGCCGTGTTCTGGTCGGTCGCTTCGATTATGGCCTCGCGCCTGGTCGACACGCGCCACGGGGCGCTCGCCATCAGCATGATCGCTACGGGCTCGTCCATCGCGCAGATCTTTGGTCTGCCCCTCGGTCGCGCTATTGGCTTGGCCGTGGGCTGGCGCATGACGTTTGCCGTGGTCGGGGTCCTCTCGGCCATCGCGGTCGTCTACCAGGCGACCGTGTTCCCGGCCATGCCGGCGGGCGAGCGCTTTACCGTCAAACAGTTGCCCGAGCTGCTCAAGAACCCGCTCCTGATCGCGCTCTACGCAGTCACGGTCTTCATGGCGACCGGCTATTACGCAAGCTACAGCTATATCGAGCCCTTCCTGGCGCAGGTCGCGCACGTCGATGCGGGCGCCATTACCATGACGCTGACGGCGTTTGGCTGCTCTGGTTTGCTCGGAAGCTGGCTGTTTGGCCGCCTGTTCGATGGGCATCGCTTCCCGTTCTTGGCTATCACGCTCTCCGGCGTGCCGGTGGCCCTGCTGCTCATGGGGCCGGCCGCATCGTCGCTCGTGACAGTGCTTGCCGTCTGCGCACTGTGGGGTTGCTGCGCCACGGCCTTTAACGTGGCGTTTCAGGCCGAGCTCATCAAGCACACGCCGGCAGATTCGTCGGCCGTCGCCATGTCAATCTTCTCGGGCCTGTTCAACCTCGGTATCGGTACGGGCACCGCGATCGGTGGCGCCGTGGTTTCGGGCCCCGGTATCGCCTGGATCGGCTGCGCAGGTGGCGCAATCGCCGTCGTGGGCGTCATCCTCGCTATCACGATACTATTCCCGGCCATACGCCGCGCCAAGCCCGTCGCCTAATCACGTCCCCTCATCAGTTGCGGTGGAATAGTTCCTGTTTAAGGCCTCTGAAGGCCCAAGCAGGAACTATTCCACCGCAACTTATTTTGGGGAAGAGGATACAAGCCGGGCATACAATGGATGTCGTTGTGTTGAGCTTACCGGGAGGTTGCTATGTGGGCATACGAGACGACGTTCTATCAGATCTATCCGCTGGGCTTCTGTGGAGCTCCGCGCGAGAATGCCGCGCCCGTTGCCGAGGATGAGCTCGCCCAGGCTGCCAGCGTCGCGCCCAACCCCGATGCGCCCATCATGAAAATCGCCCAATGGGCCGACTACCTGCAAGAGCTCGGTATTGGCGCTGTGCTGATCAACCCGCCGCTCGAGTCTGATAGCCACGGCTATGATACGCGCAGCCTGCGCCATATCGACCGCCGCCTGGGTGGGGATGCCGATTTTGCCGCCGTATGCGAGACGCTGCACGCCCATGGCATCCGCGTGGTGCTCGATGCCGTCTTCAACCACGTCGGTCGCGGCTTTTGGGCCTTCCGTGATGTGCGGGAGCGCAAGTGGGACTCGCCCTACAAGGACTGGTTCCACATTAGCTTTGATGGCGACTCCTGCTATGGTGACGGCTTTTGGTACGAGGGTTGGGAAGGCCATTTTGAGCTTGTGAAGCTCAACCTGCAAAATCCCGCTGTGGTCGATTACCTGCTTGAGTCCGTGCGCCGCTGGGCCGAAGTCTTTGGCGTCGACGGTCTGCGCCTGGACGTCGCCTATATGCTCGATCGCGATTTTATGCGCCGCCTGCATACTTTTACCCGTGAGCTCAAGTCCGACTTTGTGCTGATTGGTGAGACGCTCCACGGCGACTACAATCAGATCGTCAACGACGAGATGCTCGACTCGTGCACCAACTACGAGTGCTACAAGGGCCTGTACTCCAGCTTTAACTCGGTCAACATGTTCGAGATCGCCCATTCGCTGCACCGCCAGTTTGGCGGCGATCCGTGGTGCATCTACCGCGGCAAACATCTGCTGTCGTTTGTCGACAACCACGACGTGCCGCGCCTGGCGAGCATCCTCACCGACAAGTCGTGCCTGCGTCCCGCCTATGGCATGCTCTTTGGCATGCCGGGCATCCCGTGCGTCTACTATGGCAGCGAGTGGGGAATTGCCGGCGAAAAGGGCGGCCCCGATGGCGACTGGGCACTGCGACCTGCGCTCAATGAGCCTGCGCCCAACGAGCTGACGGCGTTCATCACGCAGCTTGCGTACCTTCGCTCGGCCGACGACGCGGCTGCCCGTGCTCTCAACTACGGTGCCTACCGCAACGTGGTGATCCAGAACAAGCAGCTGCTGTTCGAGCGCGCCTGTGACGGCGCGACGGTACTCGTGGCGGTGAATGCCGTGGGTGAGCCTTACACCTTTGGCGCCGGCGAGCTCAACGGCTCCTTCGTCGACCTGCTTGCCGACGATGCGCCCACGGTCGAGCTGACGGGTACCCTTGAGCTTGCACCCTACGAGGTGCGCTATCTGTTGAGAGCCTAGCCCATGGCCGTGTCTAACGAGGGCTATCAACATATTGAGCATGGGTTTGAGCCCGTGTTCGACCAGCACTCGCGCGTTTTGGTGCTCGGGTCGTTTCCCTCGGTGCTTTCGCGCGCCAATGCCTTTTATTACGGCAACCCTCAGAATCGCTTTTGGCGCGTGATGGCCGCGTGCCTCGGTGTGCCTGTGCCACCCAACGAGGGCGACCCTTTGGCAAGTGGTGAGCCCGCGACGCTCGATGCCTCCATTGCCGCCAAGCGGGCCATGCTGCTGAGCGGCGGCGTGGCCCTGTGGGATGTGATCGAGAGCTGCGACATTAAGGGCTCGAGCGACGCGAGCATTCATAACGTTGTGCCGGCACATATCGAGCGCATTACCGATGCCGCGCCGATCGAGGTCGTTGTCTGTAACGGCGGTACGGCAGGGCGACTCTACAAACGCTATCTACAAGAGCGGACGGGGCTACCCGCCATCGTGCTGCCGTCGACGAGTCCTGCCAACGCGGCGTGGCGTTTGGAGCGGCTTGTCGAGCGTTGGCACGAAGCCGTTGACTGGGCTGTTATTTAATTTAGATTTTTGTTTGAGCGTGGGCGCCCAGACGTTTCAGAACGCCTCGCCAGATCGGCGCGGGCACGGCTGGCTCGGCGCAAACCATGCCGTCGGTGTCGACGTTGGCGGCATTGCCGCCGCCAAGTCGCTGTGCATGCTCGACGGAGCAGCCCATGCGCACAGCGCCCACAAGCTTATCCATGGCCTCCGAAAATGGTCGGCGCAAGAGGCCCATGCGTGGGGAATGGCGAAGCGCCGCAATGCCGCTGCCAGCGCAGATGGCAACGCCGCCACACCACAATTGGTCATGGCGCTCACATGCCTTGTGCAGGCGAACGGCGGTCTCACGCGCCTGCTCAGTGCCCTCTTGTGCGGCTCGAATCGCGGCATAGACGCGCGTTCCCGTACCGCCAAAGCGCTCAAGCGCCTGCTCGATAGCTGTCAACGTCTCATCGTCAGCCACATCTTCAATGGCCAGCACGATGCCATCGGCAACGCTGCCGGTGTCATTTGCCTTCAAGTCGACTGGGCGGGGGAGTACGGTGCCGGAAAGCTGTGCATAGGCGGTGATGGCATCCTGCAGGTCCCAGAGCAAAAACTCAAGATCGGCGCTATTGGGAATGCTGATATACGCAATGGTTTGCAGCGTTTTTGGTACATCGCCGCGCGCGGTCGGCTCCATGCTGCCTCCTTTCCGGTTGGTTTCCGTTTAGGTTACACCGTCCGGCGGCGCCCCGCCGCGCTATCCTAGTGCAACCCTTACGAAAGGAACGCCATGCGACTGCCCATGAATACCTCGCTTGCCACGCTCAAGCCCTCCGGTATCCGCCGAATCAACGCGCTCGCCGCCCAGCACCCGGGGTGCATTGCGCTTGCGCTTGGCGAGCCCGATTTTCCCACGCCCGATGGGATTAGCGCCGAGGTGACCGCCGCACTGGACCGCGGTGACACGCACTATCCGCCCAACAACGGTCGCTCCGCCCTGCGTGAGGCGTTATCTGCCTACATGGGGGACGCGGGCCTTACGTTTTCGGCCGACGAGGTCATCCTGACCGACGGCGCGACCGAGGCACTGTCGGCAACATTCATGGCTATGCTCAACCCCGGCGACGAGGTCATCATCCCCACACCGGCCTTTGGCCTGTACGAGAGCATCGTCGTGGCCAACCACGCCAAAGCTGTCTTTTTGGATACGGAGCCTGCACAATTTCAGATTGACGAGGACGCACTTCGTGCTTGCGTGACGCCGGCGACCAAAGCCATCGTCATCTGCTCGCCCAACAATCCTACGGGCTGCATCCTTGACGCGGCATCGCTCGACGCCGTGGCACGCGTGGCAGACCAGGCGGGCATCTACGTAATCTGCGACGACGTATACAACCGCCTGGTTTATGTGGATGGCTACGAGCGCTTTGCCCAGCGTCACCCGGAGCTGCGTGAGCAGACGGTAGTCATCGAGAGCTTCTCCAAGCCCTGGGCCATGACCGGCTGGCGCCTGGGCTGGCTCGTAGCCGCAGCCCCCGTCATCGCCGAGATCGCAAAAGCTCACCAATACCTAGTATCGAGCGCCGTCTCCTTCGAGATGGACGCCGCGGCGCGAGCCCTGACCGTCGACCCAACCCCCATGCTCAAAGTCTACCGAGCCCGCCGCGAACGCGTTCTTACAGCCCTCAACAACATGGGCCTCGACGTAGTAGAGCCCGCAGGAGCCTTCTACACTTTCCCGAGCATCAAAAAGTTCGGCCTAACCAGCGAAGACTTCTGCATCAAAGCCATCAAAGAGGCCAACGTAGCCCTAGTTCCCGGAAACTGCTTCGGAACCGAAGGCCATATCCGCCTAAGCTACTGCGTCTCCGACAAAGACCTAGACGAAGGCCTCCACCGCCTGTCCACCTTCGTTTCAACCCTGTAGCCATCAGGGACGCAACGCATCAGCCTACCGACATAAGGATTATGCGTGGGGCGCGTCGGTCAACGTAAAACCGGTCTGCCCCATAGTTGACGCAGGCACGCGCCGCCGAAGGCCAGGCGCAAGGTTTCCGTAGATTCCGCACGAGCCGGAAAGCACTTAATGTGCTTTCCGAGCGAGCCCAGGACCTGACCGAGCGGAAACCTTGCGCCTGGCCTTCGGCGGAGCGTGTCGGATGGTGGAATTGTGTGCAGCCCGGTTTTCCGTTGACCGACGCCGGGGTCCCCGCCATAATACTTTCGGTTCACGCACGAATCCGCTGCCAGAGACAGCCGGCGCAAACGGGTCTTACCCGCGAGCTTAATGGGACTTCCCGCCAGCCGAGGTGGTCGAGTAGATATGTCTTCTCGCCCCCGTCGCTCATGCAGCGCGGGGGCTTTCTTTTTGGACATGCCCCCGTCACGTCCTTGTGGCGGACCGTGCCCGGAAAGAATTCGAGGAGGTGTAATTCATGCCCCAGCAGTACAAAATCGACAAGGTTGCAGAGATCGAGTCCCGTATCGCCGAGAACGCCGGTCTGTTCGTCGTCAACTACAACGGTCTGACGGTTAAGCAGGCTCAGGAGCTGCGTCATCAGCTTCGCGAGTGCGGCGCCGAGATGAAGGTCTACAAGAACAACCTGGTCAAGATCGCTCTCAAGAACCAGGAGCAGCCCGAGATCGACGAGATCCTCGCCGGCCCCGTCGCTTATGTGTTCTACGAGACCGAGCCGGTCGAGGCCGCTAAGGCCCTTAAGGACTTCTCCGCTAAGTCCAAGGGCGTCCTTGAGATCAAGGGCGGTATCTCCGACGGCAAGGCCGTTTCCGCTGATGATGTTAAGGCTATCGCCGAGCTGCCCACCAAGGATCAGCTTCTCGGCCAGATCGCCGGTCTCATCTCCGGTTTCGCTCGCGACATCGCTGTCTGCGTCAACGGCGTTTCCTCTGGTCTCGCTCGTTCGATCCAGCAGGTCTCCGAGCAGAAGGCAGCCTAGTCGCTGTTTTCACCCGCGGCGGCAACGCCGCACCCCTGGCGCATTCGCGCCGTGTTTTAACTGATCTCCGTGCATCCGCACGGAAACCGAAAGGACTTAGAAATGGCTAAGCTTACCACCGATGAGATCATCGATGCTCTTAAGGAAATGACCCTTCTCGAGGCTTCCGAGCTCGTCAAGGCTATCGAGGACACCTTCGGCGTTTCCGCCGCTGCTCCTGCCGCTGTTGTCGCCGCTCCCGCTGCTGGCGCTGCTGAGGCCGAGGAGAAGACCGAGTTTGACGTTGTTCTCGAGGGCTTCGGCGACAACAAGATCCAGGTCATCAAGGTTGTCCGCGAGCTCACCAGCCTTGGCCTGAAGGAGGCCAAGGAGGTCGTCGAGGGCGCTCCCAAGGCCGTTCTCGAGGGTGTCAAGAAGGAGGACGCCGAGGCTGCCAAGGAGAAGCTCGAGGCTGCTGGCGCTGCTGTCACCCTCAAGTAATCAGGCTTTCTCGCCAGATTTCTTTGCAGACGGGGTTCGCATTGCGAGCCCCGTCTTTTTTGTTTTTCGGTCCCTCGACATCGGTTGCTCAAACTGCCATGTTCTGTGATTTGCGTCGTATCGGGCGCCCTGCCGTTGGGCAATAAAATTGCACCATTCGAGCAATAATTTGCGTTGACCTGCTGAAGAATTGTCTCTGCCTTGTAGCGACATATAGTTCCAGCGGTAAGATGCTTGGGTATCGCAATTTGGTCTGCGGCCGCCGTGCCGCACGCACAGGGCGCATTCTGCGCCTGCGAAAGGATCTTTGAATAACATGAAGGCAATCATCCCCGCCGCCGGTCTTGGCACGCGTTTTCTGCCTGGCACCAAGTGCACGCCCAAAGAGATGCTGCCGGTGCTCGACAAGCCCGTCATTCAGTACGTCGTCGAGGAGGCGCTCGATCCCGAGGAGGTCGACGACGCCATCATCGTTACTTCTCCCGGTAAGCCCGAGCTACTGAACTACTTCCAGCCCGATCGCTCGCTCGAGAACCTGCTGCGCGAGCGCGGCAAGAACGCCTATGCCGACGCCGTCGCCCACGCTGGCGGTATGCCGGTCGACTTCCGTTATCAGTACGAGCCCAAGGGCCTCGGCCATGCTATCCGCTCTGCTGCCGACGCCGTGGCAGGGGAGAACTTCCTGGTTCTTCTGGGCGACTACGTTGTGCCTAATCGCGACATCTGCGACAAGATGCTCGCCGTTTCCAAGGAGCACGGTGGAACTTCGGTTATCGCCGTCGCTGCTTGCTCGCCCGAGGAAGTCAGCCGCTACGGCGTTATCGCCGGTGAGCGCGTCGGTTCGCTCGAGGGCGCCGAGGACGTTGCCGATGCCGAGCCGGGCGCTGTCTGGCGCATCGGCGGTCTGGTCGAGAAGCCCGCTCCCGAGGCTGCTCCGTCCAACCTGTACATCGTCGGTCGCTACCTGCTGAGCCCGCTGGTCATGGACCTGCTGGCCGATCAGCAGGCTGGTAAGGGCGGCGAGATCCAGCTCACCGACGCAATGGCCCGTTCGCTCGATCGCGAAGCCATGTATGCGGTCGTCATCGACCCGCTGTCGGGCTACGACACCGGCACTCCCTCTGGCTGGATGGCCACCAACGCCCTCATGGCTGCAAGCGACCCCCGCTTTGCCAGCGCCTTCTGGGACGCCATCGACGAGCGCGGCGGCTTGATGCGCAAGTAAGCCTTCGAGCATCGACATTTACGGGTGCGGACCTCGGTCCGCGCCCGTTTTTATAAGAGCTGCGATTGCCGCCCCTTTGTTCACAGAAAATATATGAACAGATGTTCGATACGCATATATCTACCTGCGTGTTTTCTGTCGAAAAACTTTGCTACTCCAAAAACTCAATCGCGTCAAGGCTTTTCTTGCCCAACGGTCGGTACCTGATAAACTATTAGGTTGCGATAACTGGCGAAGCTATGCCTCGCCAACCCACCGAGCATTTCCGTGAAGGAGGAAAAACCTGGTGACCTACGCATACACTGCCACTGAGCGCAAGCGCGTCAGCTTCGGGAAAATCCCGGAGGCCATGGAGCTCCCCAACCTTATCTCTGTTCAAAGGGAATCCTTTGAGCGTTTTAAGGACGAGGGCCTTCGTGAGGCGTTCAAGGAATCCAGCCCCATCCAGAGCCAGAACCATGTTCTCGAGGTTACCTTCGGCGAGCATCAGTTCGGCGACCCCGCGCACACCGTCGAGGAGTGCCGCGAGAAGGACATGACCTATCAGGCCCCGCTTCTGACCGACGTCCGTCTCACCAACAAGGAGACCGGCGAGATCAAGGAGCAGCTCGTCTTCATGGGCGACTTCCCCATGATGACCGATCAGGGCACCTTCATCATCAACGGTACCGAGCGTATCGTCGTCTCGCAGCTCGTCCGTTCCCCGGGTGTGTACTACAGCTCCGAGATGGATTCGGGCAAGCAGATCTACAAGGCCCAGATCATCCCGTCCCGCGGTGCCTGGCTCGAGTTTGAGGTCGACAAGCGCGACCAGCTCATGGTCTCCATCGACCGTAAGCGCAAGCAGAGCGCCACGATGTTCCTGCGCGCCCTTGGTATTGCCGTCACCAATGACGACATCATCGAGCTGCTCGGCAACTCCGATGTCATTAAGCGCACCCTGGAGCGCGACACCGCCCTCACCCGCGAGGACGCCCTTATCGAGATCTACCGTCGCCTGCGCCCGGGCGAGCCTCCCACCGTGGACGCTTCCCGCAGCCTGCTCGAGGGCCTGCTCTTCAACCCGCAGCGCTACGATCTGGCCCGTGTCGGTCGTTACAAGGTCAACAAGAAGCTCAACCTCACTACCGAGGAAGAGGTCACGGTGCTCACCGACGAGGATATCGTCGCGACGCTGCGCTACCTGCTGTCCCTCGCTGCTGGCGAGCAGGGCTTCAAGGTCGACGACATCGACCACTTCGGCAACCGCCGCATTCGCACCGTCGGCGAGCTCGTCGCCAACCAGTTCCGTATCGGCATGAGCCGTATGGAGCGCGTCGTCCGTGAGCGCATGAGCTCCCAGGACATCGACGAGATCACCCCGCAGTCGCTCATCAACATCCGCCCGATCGTGGCCTCCATCAAGGAGTTCTTCGGTTCCTCGCAGCTCTCGCAGTTCATGGACCAGGCGAACCCCCTGACCGGTCTGACCCACAAGCGTCGTCTGTCCGCACTCGGCCCTGGCGGTCTTGCCGGCCACAAGTCCGGCTCCAGCCGCCGCACCAACGTGCCTACCGCCGTCCGCGACGTCCACAACTCGCACTACTCCCGCATGTGCCCCATCGAGACCCCCGAAGGCCCCAACATCGGCCTGATCGGCTCTTTGGCCACCTATGCGCGCATCAACGAGTACGGCTTCATCGAGGCTCCGTTCCGTCGCGTCGAGAACGGCGTTGCCACCGACCAGATCGACTGGATGACCGCTGACGAGGAAGAGAAGCACGTCATCGCGCCGGCCAACACGCCGCTCGATCCCAAGACCAACGAGTTCATCACGACCGATGCCGAGGGCAAACTTGTCCGCCCGCACACCGTGATCGCCCGTACCCGCGACTTCGACGGCTCCTTCGGCGCTCCCGCCGACGTGCCCGTCGAGGACGTCGATTACATGGACGTTTCGCCGCGTCAGATGCTCTCCGTCGCAGCCACGCTGATCCCGTTCCTCGAGCACGACGACGCCAAGCGTACGCTGATGGGCGCCAACATGCAGCGTCAGGCCGTGCCGCTGGTTCACCCTGCCGCTCCCTATGTCGGTACCGGCATGGAGCGTCGCGCCGCCCTGGACTCCGGCGAGGTCACCCTGGCCAAGAACGCCGGCGAGGTCATTTTTGCCGACGCCGCCAAGATTATCGTCAAGCATGCCGGCGGCATGGACGAGTATCACCTGGCCAAGTACCAGCGCTCCAACCAGTCCACCTGCATCAACCACCGTCCGCTCGTGCGCGTCGGTGACACCGTTGAGCAGGACGAGCCTCTGGCTGACGGTCCTTCGACCGATCATGGCGAGCTTGCACTGGGTCAGAACCTCACCGTGGCATACATGCCGTGGGAAGGCTTTAACTACGAGGACGGTATCGTCGTGTCCGAGCGCCTGGTGGCCGAGGACCTGCTGACGACCATCAACATCACCCGTCACGAGATCGACGCCCGCGACACCAAGCTCGGCCCCGAGGAGATCACCCGCGAGATCCCGAACCTCTCCGAGGACATGCTTGCCAACCTCGACGAGGACGGCATCATCCGCATCGGCGCCGAGGTCGGCCCTGGCGACATTCTGGTCGGCAAGGTCACGCCTAAGGGCGAGAGCGCTCTGACCGCCGAGGAGCGCCTGCTGCGCGCCATCTTCGGTGCCAAGGCCCACGACGTCCGCGACACCTCCCTTAAGATGCCTCACGGCGCTTACGGCCGCGTCATCGACGTCGTCCGCTTTAGCCGCGAGAACGGCGACGACCTGGCCCCCGGCGTCAACGAGCAGGTGCGCGTCTACGTCGCCCAGCGTCGTAAGATCCAGCAGGGCGATAAGATCGCCGGCCGCCACGGCAACAAGGGTGTTATCTGTAACGTTCTGCCGGTCGAGGACATGCCCTACATGGCTGACGGTACCCCGATCGACGTTATCCTCAACCCGCTGGGCGTTCCTTCGCGTATGAACGTCGGCCAGCTGCTCGAGTGCCACCTTGGCTGGGCTGCTGCCTGCGGTTGGGATACCGAGCAGGCCGACTCCGACAAGTACGTCCCCGGTCCGTTCTTCACCGCCACGCCTGTCTTCGACGGCGCCAAGGAGGACGAGATCGCCGAGGTCATTCGTCGTGCCAACAAGAACATGCTCAACAAGGCCACCGCTGCCTTTGGCGATCACATGCGTCCCGAGTTCGTCACCCAGCTTGACGAGCGCGGCAAGACCCGTCTGTTCGACGGCCGCACCGGCGAGGAGTTCCGCGAGCCCATTACCGTGGGTACGTCCTACATCCTCAAGCTCGGCCACATGGTCGACGACAAGATTCACGCCCGTTCGACCGGCCCTTACAGCTTGGTTACCCAGCAGCCTCTGGGCGGCAAGGCCCAGTTCGGCGGCCAGCGCTTCGGCGAGATGGAAGTTTGGGCACTGTACGCGTACGGTGCGTCCAACGTCCTGCAGGAGATCCTGACCGTCAAGTCCGACGATACCGTGGGCCGCGTCAAGACCTACGAGTCCATCGTCAAGGGCGAGAACGTCCCGGTTCCGGGTATCCCCGAGTCCTTCAAGGTTCTCGTCAAGGAGATCCGCTCCCTCGCGCTGGACATCGAGCCCATGCACGATGCCGACGAGGACGCCTCCGCCCCTGTGACCGCCGAAGAGACCTCTGCTCTCGACGACCTGGCTGCGCTCGCCGGCGTTGACGCCGACGTCGAGGCCGAGGATGCCGAGACCGCCGAGGCACCCGAGGCTGTCGCCGCCACGACCACTGATAAGGAGTAGTTGACTGTGGCAGATTTCGAAGCTACTGATTTTGACTCGGTAAAGATCTCCCTTGCCTCCGCCGACCAGATCCGTTCCTGGTCGCACGGTGAGGTCAAGAAGCCGGAGACCATCAATTACCGTACCCTCAAGCCCGAGAAGGACGGCCTGTTCTGCGAGAAGATCTTCGGTCCCGCCAAGGACTGGGAGTGCTCCTGCGGCAAGTACAAGGGTATCCGCTTTAAGGGCATCGTCTGCGAGCGCTGCGGCGTCGAGGTCACCTCGGCCAAGGTGCGTCGCGACCGCATGGGCCACATCGAGCTCGCCGCTCCCGTGTCCCACATCTGGTACTTCAAGAGCCCCACGAGCTTCCCGATGAGCCGTATGCTCGACATCAAGTCCAAGGACCTCGAGAAGGTTCTGTACTTTGCCAGCTACATCATCACCGAGGTTGACTACGAGGCTCGCGAGGCCGACGCCGACGACCTGCGCGAGGAGCTCGCCGCCGATCTGGAAGAGATCGATGCCGAGTGCGCCCGCCAGATCGAGTCCCTCAAGGAGCAGGGCGACCCCGAGAACTTTGACGAGTTCTCCGACGAGGAGCCGCTGACCCCCGAGGAGATCGCCTCTGGCATCGTCGATATCGAGGAAGAGTGCAAGGACGAGAAGCAGCTCCGCACGGACGCCTTCAACGCCTTCATGAAGCTCACCGAGCGCGACCTCATCTCCGATGAGCCGCTGTTCCGCGAGATGACCCGTTACTACTCCATGTACTTCAAGGGTGGTATGGGTGCCGAGGCCGTCCGCGACCTGCTTGCTGCCATCGACCTCCCCTCCGAGGCCGAGAAGCTCAAGGCCATCATCGCCGACGAGGATTCCCAGAAGCAGAAGCGCGAGAAGGCCGTCAAGCGCCTCGAGGTCGTTGACGCCTTCCTGAAGGGCGGCAACAGCCCCGCGAACATGATTCTGGACGTCATCCCGGTCATTCCGCCCGATCTGCGCCCGATGGTCCAGCTCGACGGCGGCCGCTTCGCCGCGTCCGACCTCAACGACCTGTATCGTCGCGTGATCAACCGTAACAACCGACTCAAGCGCCTGCTCGACCTGGACGCCCCTGCGATCATCGTGAACAACGAGAAGCGCATGCTCCAGGAGTCCGTGGACGCCCTGTTCGACAACGGCCGTCGTGGTCGCCCGGTCTCTGGCCGTGGCGGTCGCCCGCTCAAGTCGCTCGCCGAGGCCCTCAAGGGCAAGCAGGGTCGTTTCCGCCAGAACCTGCTGGGTAAGCGTGTCGACTACTCCGGCCGTTCGGTTATCGTTACCGACCCCAAGCTGCTGCTGCACCAGTGCGGTCTGCCCAAGACCATGGCGCTGGAGCTCTTCAAGCCCTTCGTCATGAAGCGCCTGGTCGAGCTTGGCAAGGTCGAGAACATCAAGGGCGCCAAGCGCGCTATCGACCGCGGTGCCACCTTTGTGTGGGACATCCTCGAAGAGGTCATCGACGGCCGCGTCGTGCTGCTCAACCGTGCACCGACCCTGCACCGTCTGTCCATCCAGGCCTTTGAGCCGGTGCTGGTCGAGGGCAAGGCTATCCACCTGCACCCGCTGGTCTGCTCGCCCTTCAACGCCGACTTCGACGGCGACCAGATGTCTGTCCACGTGCCGCTGTCCAGCCAGGCTCAGGCCGAGGCCCGCGTGCTCATGCTCTCTGCGAATAATCTGCGCTCGCCGGCATCCGGCAAGCCGGTCAACATCCCCTCGCAGGACATGATCATCGGTGTGTACTACCTCACCCAGGTCCGCGACGGTCTGCCGGGCGAGAACCACGTGTTCGCCAGCTTCGACGACGCGCTGCACGCCTATGACTGCCGCTCCGAGGTCGACATGCAGGCCAAGATTCAGGTCCGCGTGTCCGCTGCCGACGCCAACGTCATCAACGAGAACGGCACCCGTATCTTCCGCGTCAAGAACGGCAAGAACGAGTTTGTCGACTACGACGTCACCGGCAACAAGACTGCGCGCTTCGAGACCTCCATCGGCCGCATCATCTTCAACCGCCAGTGCCTGCCCGAAGACTATGAGTTCATGAACTACAAGATGGTCAAGGGCGACGTGGCCAAGCTGGTTGCCGATTGCTGCGATCGTTACCCCGAGGCCAAGGTCGGTCCGATCCTCGACGCCATCAAGTACTCCGGCTTCCACTACGCTACCCGCGCCGGCCTCACCATCTCGGTGTGGGACGCTCTCATCCCTGCCGAGAAGCAGGAGCTGCTCGATCGCGCCCAGGCCAACGTCGACCAGATCAACGAGTACTTCGAGGAGGGCTTCATCAACGAGACGGAGCGCCACATCGAAGTCGTTAACGAGTGGACCGCTTGTACCGACAAGGTCGCAGCGCTCATGCTCGACATGTTCGACGAGGAGAACCCGCTGTACATGATGGCCGACTCCGGCGCCCGTGGTTCTAAGACCCAGCTGCGTCAGCTCGGCGGCATGCGTGGCCTGATGGCAGACATGTCCGGCGAGACGATCGACCTTCCCATTAAGGCAAACTTCCGCGAGGGCCTGCTGCCGCTCGAGTACTTCATTTCGACCTACGGCGCCCGTAAGGGTCTGGTCGATACCGCATCCCACACCTCGGACTCTGGTTACCTGACCCGTCGTCTGGTCGACGTGGCCCAGGACGTCATCGTCCGCGAGGAGGACTGCGGTACGCACGAGGGCGTCACCTACAACCTCATCATCCCCGGCACCACCGACCTCAACACCGACCTCGTCGGCCGTTGCTTCATCGAGGACGTCGTGGCTCCCGATGGCACCGTGCTCTTTGAGCAGGACGGCTACATCGAGAAGGTCGCCGACATCCCTGTCTCTTATACACATCTCCGAGCCCACGAGACTCCTGAGCATC
>USOF01000005.1 GCA_900556285.1 uncultured Collinsella sp.
CGAGATGCTCAGGAGTCTCGTGGGCTCGGAGATGTGTATAAGAGACAGCCATAATGGCGATGCCGGGGAACAGCGCCTGCCACCAACGGCCGGCAAGCACGCCGCCGCGGGCGTCGGCGAGGATGTTGCCCCAGGTAGCGGTGGGCTCCTGAATACCAGCGCCGATGAAGGTCAGCGAGGCCTCGAAGATGATGGCGTCGGCGACCAGGGTAACGGTGAAGACCATGATCGGGGCGATGCAGTTACGCAGAACATGCTTGATCAAAATCCACGGAGCCTTGGCGCCGGAAACGATGACCGCGCGGACATAGTCCTCGCCGTACTCGGACACGATGTTGGCGCGCACGATACGGGCAATCTGCGGAGTGTACATAAAGCCGATGGCGAAGATAATCGACGGCACGGAGTTGCCCAGGATGGAGACGAAGACGGCCGCGAGGGCGATGCCCGGGATGGACATGATGATGTCCAGGATACGCATGATCGTCTCGGAGACGGCCTTGCGCGAAACCGCTGCAAGGGCGCCCACGACCGAGCCGCAGACCAGAGCCATGGCAGTGGCGCCAAAGCCGATAATCAGCGAGTAACGACCACCGTAGAGCATACGCGACAGAATGTCGCGACCCTTATCGTCGGTACCGAAGATAAATCCGTTGCCGGGAGCCTGGCGAGCCGTAAAGATCTCGACCGGGCTATAGGGGGCAAGAAGGGGCGCCAGGATCGCAGTCAGGGCGACCAGCACCAGCACGACGGCGGCAATCTTAGAAGACAGCGTCATCTTCTTCCAGCCACCGAGCTTGAGCCCCTTGGAGGCAGCCTTCTCGAGCTGCTCGGTTTGCTTCTCTCGAATCTTTACCATAATCTACACCGTCCTGATGCGCGGGTTGATGAGCAGGTAGAGCATGTCAACCACGATGTTGATGATGATGAAGGCAAGAGCAACGACGATAACGACGCCCTGAACCAGGTTCGCCTCGTTGCCCTGAACGCCCTGCAGAATCGCGGTGCCCATGCCGGGGAGGTTGAAGATAACCTCGATGACGACAGCGCCGCCCATGAGGTAACCGATCTTAAGACCGAGGGTGGTGACCGGGGTGATCAGCGCATTGCGAAGAACGTTGATGCCGACGACGACCTTCTCGGGAACGCCGGCGCCGCGAGCCATACGGACATAATCCTTGTCGAGCTCCTCGACCATGGCGGTACGCACGATACGAGTCATCTGGCCCGTCAGCGGAAATGCCAAGGCGATGGCGGGCATGATCATACGTCCCAGATAGCCAACCGGATTCGTGGTGAAGTGAGGCAGAGCACCCGATGCCGGGAGCACCTTAAGGTAGGAAGAGAACAGCAGGATCAACAGAACGGCAAGCCAGAACGACGGGGTTGCCAAGCCGGCGATGGAAAAGACGCGGATCACTTGGTCCGGCCATTTGTCGCGATACAGTGCCGCGATGACGCCGAGCAAAAACGAAACGACCGCACCGATAGCAAGACCGATAAAGGTCAGCTGCATCGTGACGGGCAGGGCCGTGGAGATGCGCTTGGCAACGGAGTTGCGAGCAGCACCATAGGTGCCCATGTCGCCATGGATCAAATCGCCCATATAGCGCACGTAGCGCACGGGCCAGGGGTCGTCCAGACCATACTTCTCATGGTACTCGGCAACCGCCTCGGGCGAGGCACCGTCACCCAACGCCGTGTAGGCGGGGTCGGTCTTGGAGAACGACATAAGGAAGAACACCAGGACGGTGACGCCCAATGCCATGATCGGCAGCGCCACAAGACGCCTTCCAATCAAACGTAGCAAGTTGTTCACGTTCTCTCCCCTTTCTTTTGTCAGTAGGACCAACTGGTATATGAGTACGGATACTCATTACAAGACCCGAGCGACATCGTTGCCGCCCGGGTCTTTGTTTCAACTATGAGGATACGGTCCCAACGGCCGACATCCTGCATACAGACTCAAGCGAGTCTTACGCCTTGACGGTCGCAACGCCCCTGAAGGACATGCTCGTCGTGCCGATGCCCTTGAAGCCATCGAGGGCCTCGCCGTTGGGCGCAGTGGACGGATCGTCCCAGAAAGCGGAGACGGTCTTGACGTGGACAACAGGGTACAGAACGGCGTTGTCGGCAATGATGTCGAAGCACTCGTTCCACTTCTTCTGCTGCTCGTCGCCCTCGGCGGCAAGAGCCTCGTCCATGAGACCGTGGAGCTTCTGCCACTCAGCGGACTCCTTCCACGGGCAACGGGTCTGCATCCAGACGTTGTCGCCGTACCACCAGTTGAGCAGCAGGTCGGGGTCGGCGCCGAAGCAGGAAGGATCGCCAGGGGCAAGGAGGATATCGTAGGCCTCGCCGCCGTCGATGGCAGCGTAGGTGGCCGGCGAGGTATCGGTCTGGATGGTCACATCGAAGCCGAGAGCGTCGAGGTCGTTCTTGACCTGGGCGGCCATGCCCTTAATCTGCTCGTTATCGGTGGTGCGCAGGGTGATGGCACCCGGGGTGATGCCAGACTCCTCGATGAGCTTCTTAGCCTTCTTGGCGTCGGTCTTGTACACCGTGGAAGCCTCATGATAGTTGGTGAAGCTCTTGGGCAGGTAGCAGCTGGCAGCGGTGGCAAGGCCGGCGAAGGTGTTGCTGACCATCTTCTCGGTGTCGAGCGCATACATGACAGCCTGACGGACCTTGACGTTGTTCCAAGGCTCCTTGGCGACGTTGAACATGATGAAGCGGGTGCCGAAACCCTGAACGTTATCGATCTTGCAGCCGGCGCTCTCGAGCTGGTCGACGGCGTCAGCGGTAACGAGCTCCATAACGAGCGTGGAGCCCTCCTGCTGAGCGGTAACGCGAGCGGTGGGGTCGGTCAGGATGCTGTACTGAATCTTCTTATCCTCGGCAGCATACTCACCGTTGTACTCGGGGTTGGGAACCAAGGTGATCTCGGTATCGGAGATAGAGTCGTACATCCAGGGGCCGGAGCCGATCGGCTGCTTGGCGCGATCCTCCTCGGTCTGGGTGGCCGGGGTAACGCGGACGATGGCCAGACGATCCTTGAGCAGGGAGAAGTTGGGGACCTTGGTCTTGACCGTCACGGTGCTGGCGTCCTTGGCCTCGATGGACTCGAAGGGCTGGAAGAACGGAGCATAGGTAGCGGAAGCGGCGCAAGCGGTGTAGGAGGCAACGACATCGTCAGCGGTGACCTCGGTGCCATCGGAGAACTTGGCGCCCTTGCGGATGGTGACCTCGAAAGTGGTGTCGTCCACAGACTTAGGATCGTCGGTGGCGAGCTCGTTGAAGGTGCTGTAGTCGTGGTAATCGATGCCGTAGAGGCCCTCGACGACGTGCCAGTTAGCACCCAGGCCCACAGCGGAGCCGGTGCTGGCGGGATCGAAGCTGGACGGAGCGTAAGCGGAACCAGCGGTGATCACGCCGCCGCCACGGTTGGCGGAATCGGTGGAACCGGAAGCGGAACCCTCGTCGCTAGAGCTGCCACCGCAGCCAGTGAGACCAAGGCCGGCGACAGCAGCGACGCTGCCGGTGAGGCCGAGGAACGAACGCCTGGACATACCCTTGTTGATGATGGCCATGTCTTCTCCTATCAATAGAGAATCTTACTCGGGAGCACCTAGACTTGCCCCCGCGCAACTTGCGGACGATATATACCTTACCTACCGACGAACCCAACTGAGGTGCCGCGCTCGGCGACCGATACATACATACGCTTGAACGGTATTTACTACCGTTCACCGAATTCATTGACAAATGATTCGCCAGACAGTATGTATCGACGAGGTGAGATATCAGTCTTCGTCAACCCGCAGGATAGCAGGGTTGTTCACCATGACTAGTCAAACGTTTTAGCGTTAATAAAACCCGAAACCAGCATGCAATCATGGCGAAATAAATGGTTGAAAATCACGCAATCATGTATATCAGTAGTTTAGGCTCGTGTTTAGCTATCGGAATGGCCAGCCGCCGCCTCGGCGCGCTCGGCATTCCACGCAACGAGCGCCTCGTGGACCGCCTTGGCAACATCGGCAGGTATGCCGCGAACTTCCGCGATCTCTTGCTCGCTCGCCGCGCGCAAACGCTTCATCGAACCAAAATGGCGCATAAGGGCACGTTTTCTGGTGGGTCCCACGCCTGGAACGTCATCGAGTACCGAAACTGTCATGGCTTTATCGCGCAACTCACGATGGAATGTGATTGCAAAACGGTGCGATTCATCGCGCACCTGTTTAATTAGATAGAGCGAAGCAGACCCGGTCGGCAGCACGACGGGAGTCTCGTCCCAAGGCACAAAAACTTCCTCATCGGCCTTTGCCAAGCCACAAACTGGTATATCGAGCCCAAGAGCCTCAAGTTGCTTGATCGCAGCGGTCAATTGCGGCTTACCGCCATCGACAACGAGCAAATCGGGGCGCGAGCCAAAACGCTCGTCGGCCATGCGCTCGGGAGCATAGCGTCGTCCCAGAACCTCGGACATCGACACGAAGTCGTTTGCCTCGTCCAATTCGGCCTGAATTTTAAAACGACGGTACTGGCTCTTGTCGGCGCGCCCGTTGGTAAACACCACCATCGAGGCGACCGTAAAGGTGCCATGCAGTGTAGAGATATCGAAGCACTCGATACGCAACGGCGGCGATGGCAGCGCCAACGCACTTTCGAGCTCCAGGAGCGCTTGATTGGTGCGGTCGTCAGCGTACCCCGTTCGCATCATGTAGCGCATGAGGGCATGGCGCGCATTTTTGGATGCCATATCGAGCAGACGGTGCTTTTCGCCACGCTGCGGCCTATGGAGATGGCAGGAACGCTCACGCTTGCCCGCAAGCCACTCCCCCAGCGCCTCCGCATCCTCAAGCTCGACGGAAAGGTTGACCTCAGCTGGAATATCAGCCGTCTCGTCGTAATAGCGCTTAAGAAAGCCCGACTGGAGCTCTTCCTCGTCAACATCAAGACCCTTGTCGAGAATGAACTCGCAGGTGCGAACTGTTCGGCCCTCGCGAACGACGAAGACGCAAGCGGCGGAGATGGTCTCCTCGCGATAGAACCCGATGACATCGATATCGACACTGGAGGGAAAAACGACTTGCTGACGATCGTCCAGACCCCTGATGACCTCCAAACGACGTTTGACGCGTGCCGCGCGCTCAAAGTCGAGCGCCTCGGCGGCATCCGTCATCTCGGAGGTCAGCTCATCGACGACATCCTTGCGATGGCCCGACAAAAAGCGCTCGACACGCTTGACGTTCTTGGCATAGTCTGCCGGGGAAATCGCGCCGACACACGCACCCGGGCCGCGCCCGACATGGTAGTCAAAGCAGGGACGCCCGTTTTGTGCGCAAATCATATTGACGATGTCTTCCTCGCCCTTGTGGGACTCGATGGTACGGCGACAACGACGCCACTCCGCACAGGATGCAGAGCAGATGGGGATAACCTTGCGCAGCGTATCTATCGTCTCACGTGCCGCACGGCTATCGGTATAGGGTCCAAAATAGCGCGTTCCCGGCTTATGACGCTCACGCGTGTATTTGATCGCGGGATACAGGTCGCCCTTTGTAATGGCGATAAAGGGGTAGCTCTTGTCATCCTTGAGGTCGACGTTAAAGTACGGATGGTACTGGCTGATCAGGTTGCGCTCGAGTACAAGCGCCTCATGCTCGGTTTCGACAACGATGTAGTCAAAGCTCGCCACCAGCTGCATCATCAGCGGGATCTTTTGACGCTCATCCTGCAGTGTCACGTATTGACGCATGCGGGTGCGCAGGTTTTTCGCCTTGCCCACGTAGATGACATCGCCCTTGGCATCCTTCCAAAGGTAGCATCCGGGCTGTGTGGGAACGCGCGAAACCTGCTCGGCAAGCGTTGGTATGTTGTCGTGACCGGCCACGCGCACCTACTTGCGACGAAGCAGCGCCGAGACCTCGGGCATCTTAAGGACGACGGCAAGGCCAAAGGTAACAACAAGCGAGGCGACACCCGCAACGCAAACGTAGCCAAGAGTAATCAGAATCGAGCCGCCAATTGCCCCGACAAAGTGTTCAAGCGCCCACATGACGCCGGCGCCTGCGGCAGCACCTAGGCCACCGAGCAAAAGGCCAAAGAAACCGCCATGTAGGATAGATTTGACCTGAAGGCCACGCAGGCGACGACGCAGCCACCACAGCGAACAGCCGACCAAGATCACGTAGTCGACGACATACGAAAGCGCGATTGCCGGCATACCGAAGCCCAGCACAACGCCAAACAGCAGAACCGAGCCGGCCTGGCCGATGGCGGAATACAGGCAATAGCGGCTATAGGGCTTCATGTCGAGCAAGGCAGAGAAGCTCTTCTGCATCAACACGACCACGCCGTAGAGCGGCAGCGAGAGCGCCAGGTAGACAAGGTACTCGGACACCAGCGCCACGCCGGATTCATCGAACTTGCCAGCACAGTAGATCATATTGAGCGGACGTGCGAAGACAATCAGGTACAGTGCGAACGGAATCAGGAAGAACAGCATCTGGGCGACGCCACGCGAAATGCCCGTGCGAACGCTGTCGTAATCCTTCTCCTGTGCGTCATGAGAGAGCTCGGTATAGAGCGCCGTCGAAAGCGAGGCGGCAATCAGCGCGTAGGGCAGCGTGTACCACAGGCGCGCATAGGCGATGGCGGAAGGACCCGTCTCGGGCTGGACCACCAGCGCGGCAGCGTTGGTGATAGAAGTCGAGACAAACATGCACACCGTGGCGAGCAGCGTCGGGATACCGAGCGCAATCGTCTGGCGCAGCGCGGGGTCCTTAAAGTCGATATGGATATGGGGATGCACGCCGTGCTTGCCAAGCGCGGGAATCTGACATGCCATCTGAACAAAGACACCGAGGGTCGTACCGGCCGCAATCAAGATGATGCCGGCACGTTCGCCAAACTGTGCGGACACGGGCGCAAAACCCATAAAGCTCGCAATGACGATCACATTGTTGAGGACCGGGGCAAACGTCGACCAGAAGTAGTCGCGGTGTGCGTTGAGAACGCCCGAGAACACCGAGCCCAAACCATAAAACAGAATCTGGATGGCAAAGAAACGGAACATGAACGCAGCGGTATCCATGCTGCCACCGTCACCCGAAAGGAACGATTGCGTCCAAATAAAGCCCGGGGCGAACACGGTCCCCAGCAACGAAATGCCACCCAGCACTAAAAGCAGAATGCCGAGCAGGTTGCCCACGTACTCGTTCGAGGCCTCGCGACCCTGCTCACGCCTCACGCCCATGTACACGGGCAAAAACGCCGTCACGAGCATGCCGCCCATCACGAGTTCGTAGAGCATATTGGGCAGGTTGTTGGCGACCTGATAGGAGGACGAGAGCAGCGACATGCCGATAGCGGCCGCCATTGCCCACGTGCGGATAAAACCGGTGACGCGAGACACGATAGTCAGGATGGTCATAAGCCCGGCAGAACGACCAACCGTGGAGTAGTCCGACGAGCCCATGTCGTCAGTGTCATCTCGCGACGAAGAAGCTTCGGATGAGGGTGTCTGAGGCGCAGATTCTTTTGCAAAATGAGCTCCGCGCTTCAATTCTTCCTGCGGCATCGCTCAGTCCTCTCTCGTAATCGCGGCAACCGTCGCCCCGCAAAATGCAATTAAATCATCGGGTGCAAGCTCGAGCTGATAACCACGCTTGCCTCCCGAAATAAAAATGGTATCCCAAAGGACACACGTCTCATCAATGAGCGTCCGGTAGCGTTTTTTCATACCGACCGGGCTGCAGCCGCCGCGAACGTAGCCAGTCGCCGCAAGCAAATCCTTCACATGCATCATAACCAAGGACTTCTCCCCCGCGGCACGCGCGGCGGACTTTAGATCGAGCTCATCGGCAACAGGGATGCAGCACACGACATGGTCGTTGGACGGCGTCACGCAGACCAAGGTCTTAAATCCTTGACCGGGCTCCTCGCCAAGCTGCTCCGAAATCGCGACCCCCAGGCCCACCGACTCATCACCATCGTCTTCGTACGTATGTAGAACATAGGAAATGCCGGCGCTTTCCAGCTCGCGCATCGCATTGGTTTTTGGCGTCTTTACAGCCTTTGCCATGACATATCCTTTCCCTCGCATTCGGACGTAAAGATTAAGTATATGTCCAATTCGGCTGCATACGTCACTTCGGCACAGCAAGCGCCATCGAATCACAAGGAGTCGATGGCGCCCATAAACTGAATCGCCTATTTATTGAGCATCAAGTTGAGCCTGACGCTCCCGGTCACGCCTGAGCAACGGCGCCAAAAACTTGCCCGTATAACTCTGCGGACAGTCCGCAACCTGCTCCGGTGTGCCCGAAACCACGACGGTTCCGCCGCCGTTACCGCCCTCGGGACCCATATCGATCAGGCGGTCGGCAACCTTGATGACATCAAGGTTGTGCTCAATCACCAGCACCGTGTTGCCCGCATCGACCAAGCGCTGCAGCACATCGAGCAGCTGGCGGACGTCCTCAAAATGAAGACCGGTCGTCGGCTCGTCCAAAATATAGAACGTCTTGCCCGTCTGGCGTCGATGAAGCTCCTTGGCGAGCTTCACACGCTGCGCCTCGCCGCCCGAGAGCGTCGTGGCGGGCTGGCCCAGGCTCACGTAGCCCAAGCCTACATCGTACAGCGTCTGGAGCTTTCGCTTGATCTGCGGGATATTCCCAAAGAAGGCCAGCGCCTCGGTGACGCTCATGTCGAGCACGTCCGAGATGGTCTTGCCACGGTAGGTGACCTCGAGTGTCTCGCGGTTGTAGCGTTTACCGCCGCAAACTTCGCAGGGAACGTAGATATCGGGAAGGAAGTGCATCTCGATCTTGATCTGCCCGTCGCCCTTGCACGCCTCACAGCGCCCGCCACTCACATTAAAGGAGAAACGACCCGGCGAGTAGCCGCGCGCCTTCGACTCCGGCGTACTCGCAAACAGCGCGCGAAGATCATCCCACAGGCCGATATAGGTAGCAGGGTTGGAACGCGGCGTGCGGCCAATCGGCGACTGGTCGATATCGATAACCTTATCGATACACTCGATGCCCTCGATTTTCTTATATGGACCCACAGGGCGCGTCGAACGGTGAATGGCATTCGTAAGGGCAGGCGCAATGGTATCGGTAACCAGGGAGCTCTTGCCCGATCCCGACACGCCGGTAACAACCGTAAGCGTACCAAACTCGATTTTGGCAGTAACGTTTTTGAGGTTGTTGGCTCGAGCGCCCGTAATTATAAGGCAGCCGCGACCGGGCTTGCGCCGTTCATCAGGCACCCGAATCATTCGTTTGCCGGTCAGATAAGCGCCCGTCATCGACTCAGGACACGCCATGATATCGGCAGGCGTTCCCGCCGCGACTACGTGTCCGCCGTTGACGCCGGCGCCGGGCCCCATGTCGATCACGTAATCGGCGGCACGGATTGTATCCTCGTCGTGTTCGACGACGATAACGGTATTGCCGATATCGCGCAGGCGCTCGAGCGTCTTGATCAAGCGCTCGTTGTCACGCTGATGAAGACCGATCGAGGGCTCGTCCAGAATATAGAGCACGCCCATGAGACCCGCGCCGATCTGCGTTGCCAGGCGAATACGCTGCGCCTCGCCACCGGAAAGCGTCGCCGAGGCACGATCGAGCGTCAGATAGTCGAGTCCAACATCGACCAGAAAACGCAAGCGCTCCAGGATTTCCTTGACGATACGGCCGCCGATAAACTGTTGGCGCTCGGTGAGTTCCAGGCCCTCAAAAAACTCGAGCGATTCACGGCACGACAGGCAACAAACCTCGTAAATGGACTTGCCGCCCACGGTGACGGCGAGCATCTCAGGGCGCAAACGAGCGCCGTGGCAGCTCGAGCACGGCTCCTCGCGAATGTACTTCTCCAGGCGCGCCTTGGTGTTCTCGTTCGTCGTCTCGGTATAGCGTTCGTACAGGATGTTGCGAACGCCCGAAAACTTGGTATCCCACTGGCTGCGACGTCCGTCGAGCTTTTGGTAGTCGACCGAGATCTTCGTATCGCCCAGGCCATCCAAGAATGCACGACGCACGCGAGGGGGCAAGTCCTCCCACGGCGTATCGGTGCTCACCTTAAAGTGTTTGCAGACCGCAGCAAAAATCTGCGGATAGTAGTTCGAGTTGCCAAACAGGCTACCAAAGACTCCGTCGGCAATGGACTTCGAGGGGTCCTCGATCAACGCCTCGGCATCAACGGTTTTCTTAAAGCCCAGGCCGTCGCACTCAGGACATGCGCCATAGGGAGCGTTGAACGAAAAGTCGCGGGGTTGTAGGTCGTCGATGGAGTGCCCGTGCTCCGGGCATGCCAGAGCCAACGAATACTCCAGTAGCTCGCCCTCGGTCCCCTCGGGAGCATCGCGATCGGGCAGCATGTATACGTTCACATTACCGTGCGCCAAGGCAGTCGCCTGTTCAACAGACTCGGCGATACGGCCCAGAGAATTCTCACGAATCACGATGCGGTCGACTACGACCTCGATATCGTGTTTGAACTTCTTGTCCAGATCGATCGGATCATCGAGCGAGCGCACTTCGCCGTCGACACGCACGCGGCTAAAGCCCTCGGCGCGAAGGTCCTCAAACAGTTTGGTGTACTCGCCTTTTCGCCCGCGCACCACCGGTGCCAGCACAAACGCGCGGCGACCCTCCCCCGCCGCCAAGACTTTGTCGGCAACCTGGTCGGTCGTCTGGCGCTCAATGACGCGGCCGCATTCGGGACAGTGCGGGGTGCCCACACGGGCGAACAGCAGGCGCAGATAGTCATAAATCTCGGTTACGGTGCCAACCGTCGAGCGAGGGTTTTTAGACGTCGTCTTTTGGTCGATCGACACCGCCGGCGAAAGGCCGTCGATTGAATCCAAGTCGGGTTTGTCCATCTGGCCCAAGAACTGGCGCGCATAGCTCGAAAGACTCTCGACGTATCGACGCTGGCCCTCGGCATAGATAGTGTCAAATGCCAGCGAACTCTTGCCCGAGCCAGAAAGACCGGTAATGACCACGAGTTGGTCACGCGGAATGGAAACATCGATATCACGGAGGTTGTGCTCACGAGCGCCGCGAATAACGATAGAAGAATCAGACATGGAAGCTCCTTGCCTCCTATTGCATCGAATCATACTGTCGATGAGTTTAGCGCACTCGACGCGCACAGATGTTCGTAATACAAGATTCGCAGACCTTTAGCTTTGCGTATCGGGTGCTTTGTTTCTCGAAATGCCGTGGAAAGGTTACAGTAATCTACTACTGAACTTAATTTGCTGTAACAGAGGAACGTCCATGACCGAAGATATCCCCCTTGAAATCACTTCGAGCGACATGGCCAATCTGCCCATATTCATCGCCGTCCTTATCGTGGCCACCGTCGTCGTGCGCGTGTATTTTTCAATCAAACACAATGAAAAGCCGCCCATTGCCCGCGTCTTTTGGTGCGCGACGCTCCTCATCCCGCTCGGCATGGTAGCTGCATGGATTACGAATCAATTGCTCGTAAATGAGGACAATTCCCTATGGGTCCTTTCTTATTCGGCGCTCGGTGCTACCGCCGTCATACTTCTTGTCGAGCCCTTGGTTTCGGGACTTATCGACCAAACCGATCTTGCGACGGGAACGGTTGCCTGTATTTGCCGTGACATCCTTGTCATCGCCGCTGTTTCAGCGCTCTCGTTCGTTTCACTCGAAATTGCCTGTAACGAAACGTTCTATCGCATTCCCGCCAACTCATTCGGGTTTTCCGTCGGGCTGCTCGCGACGGTTCTGCTCTCCCTTTATTTGCTGGGACAGCGTCATGGAGGCGTCATGGCCCTCGTGCCCGTCGCCTGTTGCATCCTTGGCATTGCCGAGCACTTCGTCATAACGTTTAAAGGCGAGGCCATCCTGCCAAGCGATATCTTGGCCCTTGGCACCGCAATGGAAGTGAGCGAGGGATACGAGTTTACCTTTACCGCCGG
Source organism: uncultured Collinsella sp. (assembly GCA_900556285.1). GTDB lineage: Bacteria > Actinomycetota > Coriobacteriia > Coriobacteriales > Coriobacteriaceae > Collinsella. The sequence continues at coordinate 11,966 of USOF01000005.1, forward strand.
AATCGTAACCTCTCTCGCCCTGCTGGAGATTTCCCTGGGGCTTCTTTCGCTTATCCGACCGAGAAAGCTCCGTACGCCCACCCATGTCTTCCCCGCAATCGCCGCTAACCTCTGCGCTTTTCTGCTAGTGACCGTTGTGGGGCTCTCGGGCTTTTCCAGCATCGACTTGGAGCAGGCGCTGAATTTTGGATTTGACCGTTGGCAGCCCATCACCACGTATGCGTCTCAGGGTTTTATCACTTCGTTCACCGAAATGGTCAACGAGTTGCCCATTGAGAAGCCCGAAGACTATACGCCCGATGGGGCGCAGAGCATCGAGCAGGAGCTCGCCGCCACCTACGACAGCACGTATGGCTCGAGCGAGCAGCGCGTGGCGGCCGTTGCCCAGTTCAATGAAATCAAGCCGACGATTGTTGCCGTCATGAATGAGAGTTTTAGCGACCTTTCGTGCTTTGAGCAGCTCCAGGCGGCCGGGTACACCGGCCCCGCATTCTACAACTCGCTTCCCGACACACTTGTTCGCGGCACCATGCTCGCTTCGGTCGCCGGTGGCGGAACGGCGAACTCCGAATTCGAATTTTTGACCGGAGCGACAACGGCCTTTGTTGGATTGGGCAAAATCCCCTATCAGCTGTATCAGATGAATGGCGTCAACAGCCTGGCAAAGGACCTTAAAGAGCTTGGGTATACCGCTACGGCTATGCACCCGCAAAACCCCGTCAACTACCATCGAGATAAAATCTATCAGCAGCTGGGCTTTGGAGACTTTCTTTCAATCGGCGATTTCGAAGGTGCGTCCTATTACCATGCCGGCGTATGCGACTACGTCACCTACGACAAGATACTCGACCTGCTTAGAACCGACGAAGCCCCGCAGTTCATCTTTGACGTCACGATGCAAAATCACGGCGGCTACGACTATGGCACCGTTCCCGCCGAGGAGCTGACAAACTATTGGGTTGAGGGAGCCAGCGAGGGTGCCAATAGCGCGCTCAACACCTATCTTACCTGCATCAACGCATCCGACCGGGACCTCGAGTACTTTATCAACGAGCTCCGCAATATCGGCAGACCGGTTGTCCTTGTCTTTTTTGGCGACCATCAGCCGAGCGCCGCAACGACTCTCAACGACGAGCTGTACCCCCAGGAAGATACGGCAAGCCACGCTTTCCGTATCTATCAGTCGACATATTTTGTCTGGGCTAACTATGAAATCGCCGGCAATACCGAGCTCAACGTCTACGACACCGTCGGGGCAAACGAGATTGCAGCCATTACCCTTAATAAGATCGGCGCCCCGCTCACCGACTATCAAAAGGCTCTGCTTGCAACAAGGTCAGATGTGCCCACCATCAATGTCGCCGGCTACCTTGGTGCCGACGGGCTGCGCTACGACTTGGAATCTGAAGACAGCCCATACGCCTCGACGATCGACAAGCTGCAGCGCATGCAATACCTCGAGTTCGCTAGCAAAGTTCAGTAAGCCCGCCCATTCGCTTGGACCCATCGTATTGCAAGCACGCTCGGCCCAAATGCATCGCAAATGACTCCCGCTCGCAAACGAGGGTACAATGACGCTCGTGTCACATCACGGGGCTCCGGCCCCAACATATACAAAGGAGTCATACATGGGTTGCGAGCACGCACAGGCCGCCGGCGGACAAACGTCGCCGTCGCAATTTGAGGAGAACACGCTGTCCGAGGTCAAACGCGTCATCGCCGTGCTTTCCGGCAAGGGCGGTGTCGGCAAGTCGTTTGTCACCGGTGCCATCGCCACCGAGCTTGCCCGTCACGGCCACAAGGTCGGCGTCCTCGATGCCGACATCACCGGTCCCTCTATCCCCAAGATGTTCGGCATGAGCGGACGCCACGTCCATGCCCTTGGCAACCTCATGCTGCCCGAAATCTCCGAGCACGGCGTCAAGGTCATGAGCTCCAACCTTCTGCTCCAAAACGAGACCGACCCCGTCCTTTGGCGCGGTCCGGTCATCGCAGGCGCCATTAGGCAGTTCTGGAGCGAGACCTCGTGGGGCCCCATCGACTACCTGCTGGTCGACATGCCTCCGGGAACAGGCGACGTCGCTCTCACCGTCTTCCAGTCACTGCCCGTCGACGGCATCGTCATCGTCACGAGCCCGCAGGATCTGGTCTCGATGATCGTCGCCAAGGCGGTCAACATGGCCGAGAAGATGAACGTCCCCATTCTGGGCATCGTCGAAAACATGAGCTATATTGAGTGCCCCGACTGCGGCAAGAAGATCGAGGTCTTTGGCAAGAGCAAGCTCCCCGAGGTCGCAGAGCGCTATAACCTCGACATCTTGGGCACGCTTCCCATCAATCCGTCACTCGCCGAGGCCTGCGATAAGGGCGAGGTCGAGACCGCGCTGCCCGATGGCATGTTGCCCAAGGCAGTCTCTGCCGTCGAGGCCATTACCCCGCACGAGACCGACGAGGCCTAAGTGAACACGAGCGCCTTCTATGACGTCCTGGTAATCGGCGGCGGGGCTTCAGGCCTCGCCGCCGCCATTACGGCCGCACGTGCTGGCAAAAGCGTCTGCATCGTTGAGCGCGATGTCGCCTGCGGCCTTAAGCTCCTTGCGACCGGTAACGGCCGCTGCAACCTCTCCAACGAATCGATTGATCCTCAGCGGTATAACCACCCCGCATTCGTCGAATCCGTCATGGGCCCCCAGCCCGAACAAGAGCTTATGGGTTTCTTCTCCTCGCTGGGCATCATGACAACCTCCGAGGAAGGCCGGCTGTACCCGCGCTCCCTTCGCGCCGAATCGGTGCGCGACGCGCTTCTCAACGTTTGCAACCGCCTAGGTATCACCTTAATCTGCGGAGCCAACGTTGCCTCGGCGCACAAAGTTTCCGAAGGCTGGGCACTCCAAATAGACCGTCCAGTGCGGGCGCTCAAGGCAAAAAAGCACGACGACCGAAAATCGGAGCTCCGCTCGCTTCGGAAAACGCTCGCCGATGTCCCTCGCAAGAACGAGGCCCTGCAGGCACATGCCGTAATTATCGCCACGGGCGGCAACCCCACCGGTATCGCCGATACGTTTAGCCTCCCCCTCACTTCGCTGCGCCCCATCCTCTGCCCCGTATCGGCAACGGTCGTTGGCGATCGGGCGGCACTCAAGACGTTGGATGGTCTGCGCGTCCGCGCCCGCTTGACGCTCACCCGTAACCATAGTGAGCTCTGGCACGAAGACGGTGAAGTACTGTTTCGAGCCTTCGGCATCTCGGGCGTCGCTGTCTTCAACCTCTCCCGTCGTATCCAGCGCGGCGATACGATCCTGCTCGACGTTTTCCCCGACCTCTCCAAAGACGAGCTGCTCGATATGCTCAACCGGCGCGTTGAGCTGCTCGGCGGCTTTTCGCCCCGCGATCCCCGTTGGCTCGACGGCATGCTCGCCCCGCAACTCTCCCGCGTCGTCTGTACAGCGTTCGAGCAGTGCCATCCAGGCTCCGACGATGTCATCCACCTGGTCTCGATCCTCAAGCACTTTAAGTTGCTCGTCGAGGGAACAGCCGAGGAGCGCTCGGCGCAGGTCACGCGTGGTGGCGTATCTGTCGAGAGCATCTCAACACCCAGTCTACGCGCGCGCAGCGTTGTCGACGCCCCGCTTTACGTCTGCGGCGAAGCGCTCGACATCGACGCCGATTGCGGAGGCTTTAACCTTGCGTGGGCCTGGCTCTCGGGCATTCGCGCTGCAAGCAGCCTGTAGCCGCGCAGTCTATAATCAAAAACGCATTCGGGCCGTCTGGGATACCGGACGGCCTCTTTCTTGCCTCTAAGGAGACCTCGATGATCGAAATCACCCAAGTCAACGCGTCGCTCGATGAAGCCGGCGATGAAAATACCTGCCTCATTGTTGGCAAGCGAGTCGCCAAGCGCATCCTACGTTGCAAGGACTCCGAGATCAAGTCCATCG
>USOF01000006.1 GCA_900556285.1 uncultured Collinsella sp.
CGGCATACGAGATGCTCAGGACTCTCGTGGGCTCGGAGATGTGTATAAGAGACAGGCCTGCTGGCGCGCCCACTGACTTGAAAGGTAGGTGGGGTGCAGGTCGCACGCGATGGTGGTTTGCCGCAGGTCGAAGAGGCCGGTGAGGCGCTCGCGCGCGGCGTGCCACGCGTCGAGGGTTTCGGCGTTCTCTATGTCGCCGATATGCTGGGACAAGAAGCAGCTGGCCGAGCCGTCCGCGTTCTCGCGCGTGAGGGCGAGCGTGGCCTTCTGCTCGCTTCCGCACGCCAGGATGCAGGCGTCCTGCGCGATGGGGGCGTTTTGGGTGGCGGGCGGCAATGGGCGTACGGGCAGCGGAAGGGGCTGCGGAGCGTACCCGCGGGCGCGGCGCACGGGCATGGCGGTACCGTCGACGATGCACACCACGGAGTCGTCGTAGCGCGAGAGGATCGCGCGGTCGTTACCGAGCAACGCGTCGGCGATGCCGGCGGCAACGAGGTGTTCCCAGGCAAGATCGTCGTCGGTCTCGATGGGCTCTTCGCTCAGGTTTCCGCTGGTCATGACGAGCGCGTGCATACCGCGGGCTTCTGCCGCGGCAAGCAGCAGATGCTGAAGCGGGGTGTAGGGGAGCATAACGCCGAGCTCGGGCAGGTCGCGCGCGACGGACGGTGCGAGCGCGAGGGCGTCGGGAGAATCACCGCTCTCGCAAACAGCACGTCGGCGCAGCAGCACAATGGGGCGAATGCTGCCGGCCAGCAAGCCGCGCTCAACGTCGCTGATATGGCACAGGCGTTCAGCGTCGGCAAGGCTGCGCACCATAACGGCAAGTGGCTTGTTGCTGCGGCGTTTACGGCGGCGAAGTTCGGCTACCGCCTGCTCGTTGGAGGCGTCACAGGATAGATGGAATCCGCCCAGGCCCTTGATGGCGACGATGCCACCAAGGGCCAGCAGCTCAACGCAGCGGTCGATAATGGCGTCGCTGGTCTCGCGCGTGGTGCCGACGGCCAGCGGCGCGGCGGCTTCGCCCGGCTCATCGCCCACGCTCGCTTCGCGCCACATGATATGCGGCCCGCAATTAAAGCAGGCATCGGGCTGCGCGTGAAAGCGACGGTCGAGCGGATTGGCATACTCCGCGGCACACTCAGGGCACATGGGAAAACGGTCCATCGAGGTAGCCGCTCGGTCATAAGGCAGCGATCGGATGATGGTAAAGCGTGGGCCGCAGTTAGTGCAGTTGATAAAGGGGTAGTGATAGCGTCGGTCGGCGGGATCGAACAGCTCGCGCAGGCAATCGTCACAGGTGGCGATATCGGGCGAAACGAGCGTCGTGTGCGCGGTCTGGTCCTGCGACGCCACAATGCGAAAGCCCTGATCGTTAGCGGCATCCCAGTTGCCGGGTGCTAGGTCTACAACCTCGACATGCTCCACGCGAGACGCCGCAGGCGCATGCTCGGAAAGTGCGTCAACAAATTCGTCGAGCGACTCGCTTAGGGCGTGCGCCTCGATATGCACGCCGTCGCCCGCGTTGAGCACCCAGCCGCAAATGCCGTGCGCCATGGCCTCGCGATAAACAAACGGCCGCATGCCGACGCCCTGCACAATGCCCGTTACATGGATATGCGCATGTCGCATGCGACCCTCCTTCGTTGAAATGTGTGCTGTTACAGCCCCAGGCTCTGCTTGGTGGCGGCGCAGGTGAGCTCGCCGTGTTTGACGCCGCGCAGGCCCAGCAGGCGGTCGGCTAGTTCGTAGACGCGCTCGCCGCGACCCTTGAGCGCCAGAATCTCCAAGCAGTTGTGGTGATCCAGATGCACGTGCATGGTCGATACGATCTCGTCGGTGTAGTCGTGCTGCACTTCGTCCAGGCGGCGCGTCAGGTCGCCGGTATGGTGGTCGTAGATCATGGTGAGCGACCCGATAACATGCTCATCGGGCGTGCGCATCTGCTCCTTGGCGATCGAGGCGCGAATCAGGTCGCGCACGGCCTCGGAGCGGTTGGCAACGTCGCCGCGGCGCGCGATCTGCTCGTCAAAACGGCGCAGCAGGTCGTCCGGTGCGGTAACCGAAAAGCGGACCAGCTCGGAGCCGGAGCCACTACAGTGGCAGCCCGCGTCACCGTCCGCCTCGTGCAGATGCTCGTGCTCGTACCCGCAGCCGTGCTCGTGTTCGGCCACGTTACACCAGCTTCACGGAGCCGACGGAGTTGTGGTCGGCCTCGATGGCCTCTTCGTAGCCCTCGAGTGCGTCGTGGGCCTCGTGCAGCGCGGCCATGGCTGCCTCGAGCTTGGCGCCGATGCGCTCCATGTCAAAATTCTCGGTCGCATGCAGCAGCTGATGGCTCCACTCGTGAGCGAGCTCGATGGTGTCGTCGACCTGCTTGACGCTCATGGCAAGCTGGCTCATGTTCATTCCAACATCATGCATGGAAAATCTCCTTTTGTATGGGGCAGTTCAGTGGTTCAGATTTTACTACGCCCGCTCTGTGCGCAGCTGCATAAGAAAACGGGTGCGAGTCTGTGTGACTCGCACCCGTTCACTGGGGGCTGTTTGTAACTACCATACTATCCGTGGTCGTCCGCGCCGCGCCCGGCAGTCCGGCGAGCGGTGCAAAAGCGCTCATGGACGGCGGGTAAGTAACAAGCGTATTACAGATGCTTCTCCAGCAGCGCCTGCAGCCTCGCCTTGGGCAGAGCGCCAACCGAGCGGTCAATCTCCTCGCCGTTCTTAAACACAATCAGCGTGGGGATGCTCATGACGCCATACTTCATGGCCAGGTCCTGGTTGTCGTCGACGTTGCATTTGGCAACGGCAAGCTTGCCCGCCAGCTCATCGGCAACCTCGTCAACGATGGGCGACAGCGAACGGCAGGGCCCACACCAGGGAGCCCAAAAATCGACCAGCACGGGAAGGCTGCCGTTGACGGTGGCGTCGAAGTTCTCGGGGGTAATCTGCTTAATGTCAGCCATGGTGACCTCCATAATGCGACGCGGCTCGGCCGCGTAAAACTCAGTACGACCGTGCTTATACCCAGCGGCCCGCAAAGCAACCACTCGCGGGCGGCTCTTTTATCAAAAGCGCCGCAAAACCCCTTTCTTCAGATATGGGGATATAAGGCGCATCGGCGTCAGCCGATATACATATACGGCAGCAAGTGGTATACTGTTTTCATGGATAGATACAGGAGCAACGACAACATAGTCTGGGACTGCGACTACCATGTGGTCTTCTGCCCGAAATACCGCAGGAAGGTGCTCGTGGACGGCATCGGCTCCCGCTTCGAGGAGATCGCGCACGAGGTCGCGGAGGAACTCGATTTCGAGATAAGGGAAATCAAGGTCATGCCCGACCGCGTGCACATGCTCGTCTCAGTCGACCCCCAGTTCGGCATCCACCGGGCCGTGAAGCGCATCAAGGGCAGGACCAGCCACGACCTGCGCGCCGAGTTCCCGCAGCTGAAGCGCAAGCTGCCGACGCTCTGGACGAACAGCTACTTCGTCTCGACCGTCGGCGGGGCGACGCCCGAGGCCGTCAGGCAGTATATCGAGGACCAGAGGAACGCGTGAGGGCCATGGACAAGACCTTCGAGTACCGCATATACCCGAGCGCCGAGCAGGAGGCCCTCCTGCAGAAGACCTTCGGCTGCTGCCGCTGGGTCTACAACAGGGTGCTGGCGATGAGGCGGGACGAGTACGCGCGGACGGGCAAATCGAGGCACATCAACTCCTACATCACCCAGATCCCCGCCTGGAAGAGGGCGGACGCGCCGTGGCTCTCCGAGGTGGACTCCATGGCACTGCAGCAGTCCCTGCGCGACCTGGACAAGGCATTTAAGAACTTCTTCCGCGCACCAGGCAAGGTGGGCTTTCCGAAGTTCAAGTCCAAACGCGCGGGGAGGAAGAGCTACCGCACGAACGGCGTCGGGATAATCGACGCCAGGCACGTGAGGCTGCCAAAGCTGGGGACCGTCAGGGCGCGGGTGAGCCGTCCCGTGGAGGGGCGCGTCCTGTCCGCGACGGTCAAGCAGGTGCCGAGCGGCAAGTACTACGTGGCGATATGCTGCGCGGACGTCCCCGCCACGGACGCGCCGGCCCCGACCGTCGGGTTCCTGGGAGTCGATGCGGGAATACACGACATAGCCACCTGCTCCACGGGGGAGCGCCTGCCCAACCCCAAAAACCTGCAAAGGAGCGAGAGGAGGCTGGCGCGGGAGCAGCGGCGGCTCTCGCGCAAGCGGAAGGGCTCCGCAAATCGCGCCAGGCAGCGTGTCAGGGTCGCGCGGGCGCACGAGAAGGTTGCCAACCGGCGGAAGGACGCCCTGCACAAGTTCACGACGCATGCGGTGGGAGAAAGCCAAAACATCGCGGTCGAGGACCTGAACGTCAGGGGCATGCAGAGGAACCGCCGCCTCGCCAAGGCCGTGGGCGATGCCGCCATGTCGGAGCTGGCGCGCCAGCTCGAGTACAAATGCGCATGGTCGGGGCGCGGCTTCGTAAGGGTGGGCAGGTTCTATCCGTCCAGCAAGACGTGTTCCGCATGCGGTTACGTCTACAGGGGACTGACGCTGGCCGAACGGGTATGGGACTGCCCCGCGTGCGGCATGCGTCACGACCGCGACCTGAACGCCGCCGTCAACATCGCCCGCGAGGGAAGGAGAATCCTGGAAGGTACCGCAGGGCATGCGGGAACCGCGGCAGACGCCGCAAACGCTTGTGGAGAGGGCGTAAGACCTACGGCTGCATGCGCAGTCTAGGCAATTCTCGGTGAAGCAAGAATCCCCTGGCTTTAGCCATGGGGAGTGTCAAATAATGGTGGGCACGCAAACGATTGGAGAGCGCATACCTATGTCACAAAGCCAGAAAAAAGAAGCCATCGCCCAGGCGGCCGAGCAGGAGCTCACATCGCTTGCGGTCCGTGGCGTGCGCATCGTGGGCAACGCGTGCTCGCCGATCGTGCTGGTCAAAGGCGATTTGGACGAGGCCGAGCGTTCGGGCGGCGAGCTGGCTGCCGGTCCGGACGGTGCTGCGCTGCGCAAGGCGCTTGGGGCCATCGGCTACGCGCCCGAGGATTTTTGCGTGCTGGCAAGCGTCGCCGGCGCAGGCGACGGAGCGGTCGCGGTGGGCGAGACGCTGCCGTGCGAGCTGTTCCGCGAGGCGCTTGAGGCTCTGGATCCCGAGGCGGTGCTGCTGCTCGATAACAGCGCGGCCGATGTCATGCGCGAAACCTACGCCGATATGCTCGTGGCGATTGATGACTTCGACACCGCCATGCTCAAGCCCGGCCTGGTCGCCCACGTGCAGGGGCGTCGCGTACTCGCACTCGATGGCTTTGAGGCCGCTCTGACCGACAAGGCGGCCAAGCAGCGCATGTGGGCCTACATTAAGCAGCTGACCCCGTCGGCCGCTCCGCTGTAACGGGCCTGCGCCGGCAAGGCGACCCGGGCGGTTGAGCCGCACCGCGAGTCCAGTGTCGCGCCCCTACATCACGGCGCGCAGCTCAAACCGGTCGCCGTTGATGCGGAACTGGCAGTTGCCGTTCATGCGCTCCACGGCAAGCTTAATGCTCTTGGTGCCAAAGCCGTGACCGGCATGTTGGGTCATGGGCATGCCGTCGACCATGCGCGGCGCGCGCCCAAACGTATTGGAAACCAAAAGCAGCAGCTGGCCGTCCTCAAACCGCAGGTCCAGGTCGACAAAGCGCTTGCCTTCGGGGGCGGCGCTTGCAGCGATGATGGCGTTTTCCAGGGCGTTCGAAAGCACACTGAACAGGTCGGCATCGCCCACGTGAACGGTTTCGGGCACGGCGGCGCGCAGGTCGGCGGTGATGCCGTGCTTGTTGATATCCGAGCTAAATGACGAAAGCACGATATTGATCGTCTCGTTGGCGCAGTAACGGCGTACGGCGGTGCGGTCGTTGGCCTCGCAGAGCTCATCGATGCGCTCGAGCGCCTCGTCGATGTGACCTTCCTCAATAAGAACAGCCAGGCCGCGCAGGAAGTGCCGCATGTCGTGGCGAAGAATCGACAGCTCGCGTCCGGACTGGCGCCAGGCCTCGAGCTCTTTGATGGCGGAGTTGTCGCGCGTTTCGAGCATCCAGCGCTCACGCTCGGCGACTTCCTTTGCTTCGTATTCGCGCAGGTAGACGGCAAGAAACATAAGGTAGAAGGCGCAAAGGGCAAAGGCCAGAAACTCAACGGTCACCACCGAACCCGAGTGGAACAGCGTGGTGTAGACGTTGGTGGCGTAGTCAAAGATGTAGTAGACGAGCGGCAGAATTAAAAGAATGCCCAGCTCAGTAGGGTTTTTAATCGCCAGGCGCGGACCGATATCGCCGCCCCAGTGCAGGAGGACGACAAAGACGCCGAGCGTGGTCGCGATGCGCGCAAGGTAGTATGCAATCTGCGAGTCGGTGGCTGCGAATGCGGCGATACCCATCCAGTTGCTAAACTGGCAGCTCAGGTAGGCGCTGGTGACGCCCAGTGCCGCGAGCAGCGGACTTAAGCGGTAGCGCGCGCAGAGGAAGACGATAAGCGGCAGGTGTACGACGAGTGGGTAGGCCTGACGGGCAAACAGTTCTCCACCAACGGCATTGGCGATCGAGAAGGCGGCGCCGGTTGCGGCGCCGATCCCCAGCAATTCGAGCGCATGGCGTCGATTGATTTCGACACCGCAGAGCGCCGCCGAGGCAAAAACGCCAAAGAGCAGCGTCGTGGCGTGGTGAATCGCCCAAAGAACCATTTCGACCGATGCAGGCATCAGCGCCTCCCGCCCTCAAATCGCACCGCAAAGTAGGCGTCCTGGAATCCCTGCTTGCTGCTGCGCGAAAGCGGGATGCTCGCGCCCGAGCGCATGACGATCTCCGTCCGATCGAAATGATCGATGTTGCGCAGGTTGACCTGGTAGCTGCGATGGCATTTAAAGAAGACCGCGTTTTGCGCCAAGCGGTCCTCGACGCTGCGGAACGATTCGAGCGCCTCGATATCGCGTCCGTCGCGCAGGTGGAAAACCACGTGCTTGTTGCGTGCCTCGGCATATTCGATGTCGGACAGGCGCAGGGCATGGTAACCAAAGGACGTTTTGATGACGAACTCGTCGGTCGCCGACGGGCGCATGCTCGAAAGCTCGTCGAGCAGCTGCGCCAGGCGTTCGTATGCCACGGGCTTGAGCAGGTAGTCGAAGGCGCGGACTTCGTAGGACTCCAGCGCAAACTCGGGCGACGAGGTGAGGAACACCAGGCGCACGGCGGTATCGGACTGGCGCAGCTCGCGCGCGGTGTCCATGCCGTTGACGAGCGGCATGATCATGTCGAGCAGGATGATGTCGGCGCGCGACGCGGCATGGCGCGCCAGCAGGTCCTCGCCGCGCGTAACGAGCGCAACATCGACCGCCGTGCCCTTCTCGGTCGACCAACGGTCGATCATCCGGTGCAGTCTATCTAGAAAAGCGACGTCATCGTCGCAGGCAATAATCTTGAGCATTCGGGCCCCCTTAGTAGTTCGATTTTGCCACATTGGGCGCGTGCCGCTCGCGGAGGCGTATCCCATTTGCGCCCCACGGCGTGCAACTCGCGCCGAGCGGCAGGGTGTTAGAAAGTGCCGCCGCAAAATAATCCGTGGATAAACATGTCAACAGATGCTGGCGGCTGGCCGGGGATTATGCCAGCCGCCAGCGCCAAGCGATTCCGAGCATCGCGAGAGCATAGGGATAAGGGGAGCTACGATGAGGGAGAAGAAGATGGGGATGCGCGCCGCTCTGACGCGCCTGCTGGGTATCGCCACCGTGGCATGCGCACTCGTGGCGTCGCCGGCGGCGGCCGAGGCAGCGACTACGGCGGATATTCCGCAGGACGTGATTCTGGCTCAGAGAAGTCGTACGGGCCTCCAATACCCCTACTCGGTGAAGCTCGAAGCGGGAAAAGACTACGTCATCGGCGGTGAGATTACTCTTGGCTACTATGAGGTCGAGGGCGGCACCAAAGACGACCCGACGCGTGTTTATTTTTCCAACAAACCCAAATATGGCAGCACGATAGTCGACAAGAGAGACTCTACTAGCGGCGAGCTCTTCGTCCTCAAGGGCGGCTACATCGAATTCATCGGCACCAACGGTTCCTTTCAAACTCAGTTTGACTGCAATGGCCATAGTTTCTTGTCTGACGATGCAAATCCGGATAAAACGTATGGCGCAGATTCTGTTATCGACAAGCGGTGTGCCGGCGGGAGCTTAAACTTCAAGATGAGCGGCATCGAGCTGGGAACCATTACAGGAAAAAGGTCCAAACGCGCTATTGCGCTATACGGCACGATGGACGGGGGCGAATCGGCCGTATTTGAGGACGTCTCTGTAATTGGTTGGGATTGCAGAACGGGAACGGCGAGTTATGGACATGACCATAACTACGGGAACAGCACTTACCTATACACCGCCTCTCCTGCGCCCGTCACCATCCGCGGTTCGCAGAACAGCGGGAAGAGTCTAGACGCGACCTTTAACAATTGCACTTTCGAGGGCAACTGTGATAACTGCGCTGGCGCATTGAGCGTTGTGGGCCGTGGGTTCCGTCCCAATGTCGTGCTCAATAACTGCACGTTTAACAACAACAGGCAGGAATCGATTTGGTGCAAGAGCCTTGGGGTTGAGGATACAAACGAGCATACACATGCGGGCAATATTGTCGTCAACAATTCGGATGTCACGCTCAACAATTGCCTCGTTCAGTCAATGGACTCGCGGGTTCCGGCGGCGAACTATACGCAAGATATGGTCATGACGAGTGCAATCGCGGTTGCTAAAGGCTCGGCTTGCACGCTCAACAACACCAAGATCTCTGATACTTATGCCGAGGGCACGTACTACTATGCTGATGCGAATACACGTCGAAACACTGTGTATGCTCGCGGAACGGTGACGCTTGCTGGCAACACGACCATTACTACTAACGTCGATAAGGGTGCTCGAGGTCTCGCGCTCGATACCCCGGGGGTTTACTACCTCGGCAAATTGAACATTGCAGAATCCTTCACAGGTAAGGTCCAGCTGTCGCTTAAGGACGATCAGTTGGGCTCTTATACGGGCACGCAGTGGCCACTCGGCACCTGCGGCATCGAAGAGGCCGACCTGCGCTCTCGTGTTACTACGGACGATCCGAGCGTCGGCATCGGAAAGACAGACGACGGATGTGTGTACGCCATGCGCCTGCCGCACGAGCATGTGTGGTCGGTGGAAAAGGCCGCCAACAGCTCATGTCAGCTGAAGGTCACCTGCTCCGGCAAGATGCGTCCGAGCGATTGCAACTACAAAAATGGTTATGCCGTCGAGCTGGGCATCGATGGGGCGACGGTGAGCGAAGGAAAGCTCGGCATTCCGTACAGTGGCAGTGAGGTAGCTCCAACACTGACGATGTCGAATAAGAGCGGCTATGCTCGAGACGATATCGTCTCGACAGGAAGCGTTCATATCTTCGAATCCAGGTATTATAAGCTTACGAAGTGGGGCGACAGCAAGGGCGAGGCACTGGAAAAGGTTCCCACCGATGCGGGAATTTATCGTATCGAGTCCAAAGTTAGGGTCGATGGCCAGGATGACGCCCTAACGCTTACTCGCGAGTTCCAGATTAAGCCGCTTGATTTGCGTGATGTCAGCGGGATCACGTTTGAATTCAATAATGGCGGAGAAGACACCAAGATCAATGGTGAGACAGTTCGTGCGTACCCGTGGACGGGTAAGACGATTACGCCGAGTTTCTCCGTTAAGGTCTACAACTACGACGCTCAAAGCTGGTCGTATTTCGTCAAAGATGGTGACTACGAGATTGATAATGACCCGACGTATAGCACGGTGAGTGCGGTCGATCCTCCCAGCTCCAATTCCTATTACCCGTACTACTTGGTCTATATCAAGGGCATGGGCAACTACACAGGCTCGACATTCGCACGCTGGACCATCACGGGCACGCAGTTCGAAAACGTGACGGCTAAGGGATTCGAGGGCGTCTATGACGGGCAGCCGCATGGCGTCAACATCTCGGTGGAAAAAGCTCCTGCCGACATGACGATCGAGTACAACGTTGATGGGAGCGACGAATGGACAACGGCGGCTCCGAGTTATACGGATGTTCAGCGTGATGACGGGGACGAGGTCTGTTCCGTAACGGTCAATTACCGCATCACCGCGAAAGACTATGTGACAAAGAGAGGATCGGTTAAGATTGAGATCACGTCTGCCAGCCAGCCTGTTCCGTGGCGTTATATCGCTAGCGCTGGCACGGGTGTCAAGGTCAAGAACCCAAGCGCGCATTTCCTCAAGGACGGGTCGCTTTCCAACCTGAATGAGACCTATGAGTGGAGAAAATTCGGGGCCAAAGGGTGGAAATCCGTCCCTGCCGGTAAAACCTCAATCGACGATTTGTCCGCCGACATGTACGAGGTGCGCTTTAAGGAGGACAACAACCACTATGCTTCGAAGGCTAACGCCTTCACAATCGCGGAGGGTCCTTGCGCGTCGAAGGATGGCAAGTGGTCTATGACCGAGGGCTCAGATGGCACCCACTGGCAGGTATGCCGTTGCAAAGAGAAAATTAACGAAGGCAAGCATGAATTCTGCTGGGAGGAAGTCACGGCTCCCACCAGCGAGAAGCCTGGTCTAAAGCAGTATCAATGTTCCACGTGCGGCTATGTCCTGCGCAAGGAGGAGATTCCTCCGGCGTGCATCGGCGGTTATGTCGGCGTGTATGACGGCAAAGAGCATGCCGTGAGCGTCGACCTTAAGGATGGCGCGACGGCTCAGTTCAACATCGACGGTGGCGCCTCGTGGAAAACGGATACTCCAACAATCAAAAACGTCGGCAAGACCACTGTCGACTATAAGGTGATCACCCCCGGTGCTTCCGACATCGAGGGACAGGTGACGCTCGAGGTGACGCCGTACCCGATCACGGTGGCGCCTGCTACTGCTTCTAAAACGTATGGTGATCCGGATCCCGACTTTACCTATAAAGTGACGGCCGGCTCCCTTATGGAGGGCGATACGCTTTCTGGTATCACGTACAAGCGTGATGAGGGGGAGAAAGTCCTGACTGGTTATAAGACGTATAAGGTGACGGCTTCTCAGGAAAAGGGCGCCAACGCTAACTACGACATTACGTTTGAGGCGGGCGAGTTCACTATTACGCGTCGCACTATCGATGTGACGTGGAATGTTGGTCAATACGTTTATAACGGCCAAGAACAGGGTCCCACGGCAGAGATAACCAATCTGGTTAACGGCGACGACGTGTCTCTCAATGTCACTGATGCTGTAAAGGTAAATGCCGGCACGTATACGGCGTATGTAAGCAATCTTATTGGTGAGAACGCAGTTCTTGCTAATTATCGGAAGCCCTCTTCGCGCATTGAATGCAAGTACGCTATCGCCAAGGCCAAACGGGATAGCGCTCCCAATGTAAAGGCGACAGCGGAGACCGTGAGTGGTAAACACGACGGCACGATTGAGGGCGTTGATACATCGATGATGCTGGGCAAGCCTAGCAAGCAGATGATGTTCATCAAGGCAAGTGATCTGGTCGATGGCGACAAGCTTGAGAATCTTGCGCCCGGTTCCTATCGCCTGTGCTACGGGGCGACGACGAATTATGAAGCCTCCGAGATCGTTACCGTTACGATCGCCGCTGGGCCCAAGCTCAAGGTGACGCTGCCGGCTGAGCAGGCGGGCTACACGATCACGGCTGACGCGACTGAGCTCGACTGGCATGGTTCTGCGACGCTTAAGCTTACGGCTACGGATGGCTATTACGCGACCAAGGATCTTGCTGTTAAGGCAAACGGTGAGACCATCAAGCCTAGCGAGCAGGGTGTTTACCAGCTCTCTAAGGTTGAGAAAGACACCGTGATTACCGTCGAGGGCATCGCCAAGCACGAGCCCGATGGCACCGGTTGGAAGAGCGACGATTCTTCTCACTGGCATGTTTGCACGTGCGGTGAGCGGATTGACGTTGCCGAGCATTCCTTCGAGTGGATAATCGACGAGAAGCCTACGGTCGAGAAGCCTGGATCCAAGCATTTGCACTGCACTGTCTGTGACTACAACTCCTCCGAGAAGGTTGTAATTCCGGCAGCCTCTGTTGCCGGCTACTCCGGCGAGTATGACGGCAAGGTCCACACTGCCGATGTCTCGGTCCTGCCCGAGGGCACGGCGGTCCAGTACAGCATCGACGGTGGCGTCAATTGGTCTGCCGAAGCTCCCAGCATCAAGGATGCTGGCACCCTGCCGTTCAAGTACAGCGCGACCGTCGACGGAGCCGCTATCGAGGGCGAGGCCGAGCTTGTGGTGACGCCGCGTAAGGTTACTGTGACGGCATCCGACGCCTCTAAGACGTACGGCGACGATGACCCTGTTCTGGGCTCGAAGGTCGCTGAAGGCAAACTCGTCGAGGGCGAGAGCCTCCAGGGCATCACCGTTTCACGCGAGGGCGGCGAGACCGTGCGCAAGGGCGGCTACGCCGTGACGGCGTCGCAGACCGAAGACGCTAACCCCAACTACGAGATTACGTTCAAGCCCGGCACGTTCACCATCGATAAGCGCGAGCTCACCGTGAAGTGGGACGCCACCACTGAGTTCACCTACGACGGCGAGGAGCACTGCCCCGGGGCAGACCTCGACAACATTCTCGAAGGCGACGACGTCTCTGCGTATGTCGACGGTGCCGCGGTCAAGGCCGGCACCTACACGGCGGAGATCACCGAGCTGACGGGCGCCGACAAGGACAACTACAAGCTGCCGGCAACGGGTCTGACCTGCGAGTTCTCTATCAAGAAGGCGCCCAAGGGCGCGCCGGTGGTCCAGGGTGTGGCCGAGACCGTCAGCGCCAAGGCAGACGGCAAGATCACGGACGTCGACGCCACCATGGAGTGGCGCGCCAAGGAATCGGGCGAGTATCAGGCTGTGCCCGAAGGCGTGGCCGAGCTCAGCGGCCTTGCCGCGGGCACGTACGAAGTGCGCTACCGCGCCGATGACAACCACGAAGCCTCCGCCGCGACCAAGGTCACGGTTGCCACGGGCCGCAAGCTCGCTGTGACGCTGCCCGCCGAACAGGTCGGCTACAAGCTCACGGCCGACGCGACCGAGCTCGACTGGCATGGCTCCGCTACCCTCGCTATCAGCATCGATGACGGCTACTTTGCCGACCCTTCCGCCTACGTCGTTAAGGTCAACGGTTCCGTCGTGGCGCTCAACGACCGCGGCGAGTTCACCGTCCAGGACGTCGAGGGCGATGTGAGGGTGACGGTCGAAGGCGTGCGCAAGCACGAGGCCGTGAGCGATAGGTGGCTCTCCGATGACAACACGCACTGGCATGAGTGCACCTGCGGCGGCAAGATCGCCGAGGCCGCGCACACCTTTACGTGGGTTGTCGACACGCCTCCCACGGCGACCGAGAAGGGCTTCGGCCACCGTCAGTGTGTCGTCTGCGGGTACGAACTTGATTCCGAGGAGATTCCGGCTGCCGCTATCTTCGGTTACTCCGGCGAGTACGACGGCGCGTACCACACGGTCAATGCTTCGGCGCTGCCCGAGGGCGCGACGGCCGAGTACAGCGCCGACGGCGGCAAGACCTGGTCTGCCACTGCTCCCGAGATCAAGAACGTTAGCAAGCTGGACGTTGCCTATAGGGTGATGATTGGCGGTGCGACGGTCGAGGGTCAGGTGACGCTCGAGGTCAAGCCGCGTGCGATCACGGTCACCGCTCAGAACGCCTCCAAGACCTACGGCGAGAAAGACCCCGTCTTTGAGTGGTCGGTCACCGCTGGCGAGCTCGTAAAGGACGAGACACTTGAGCTCGAGATCGCGCGCGAAGACTGCGACGACGTGCGCGAGGGCGGCTATGCGCTGCGGCTGACGCAGCCCGAGGGCGCCAACCCCAACTACATCATTACGTTCGTCGACGGCACGTTCACCATTAACCAGCGCCTGCTCACCGTGACGTGGGGCACCACCGAGTTCGTCTACGACGGCAAGGAGCACTGTCCCGTGGCCACGCTCGGCAATGTTATCGGCAAGGATGACCTTGGTGCATTCGTTGACGGTTCCCAGACCGAGGTCGGCACCTCTTATAAGGCGACCCTCGCCGAGCTGACGGGCAAGGCTGCGGGCAACTACGTACTGCCTGCCGATGGCTTGACCTGCGAGTTCTCCATCAAGAACGCCCCGCAGGACGCGCCGGTGGTTCAGACCGAGGCCGAGACCGTGAGCGGCAAGTCCGACGGCAAGATCACGAGCGTCGACGCCACCATGGAGTGGCGTGCCCAAGGTGCTGCCGAGTACCAGGCCGTGGGCAAGGACGTGACCGAGCTCAAGGACCTCGCCGCCGGCGTGTACGAGGTACGCTACCAGGCTAAGGCCAACTACGACGCCTCTGCCGTTACCGAGGTTACCGTGAAGGCTGGCCGCAAGCTCGTCGTGACGCTGCCGGGTAATCAGGCTGGATACACGCTCACCTCGACGGCGACCGAGCTCGACTGGCACGGCTCCGCAAAGCTCGCCATCAGCATCGACGGCGCGTACTTTACGGGCAAGGACTACGCCGTCAACGTCAACGGCAAGGCCGTTAAGCTCTCCGACGATGGCGCCTATGAGCTCAAGGACGTCGAGGACGACGTGAACGTGACGGTCGATGGCGTCCTCAAGCACGAGCCCGACGGCTCCGGCTGGGCGCACGACGCCAAGGCTCACTGGCACATCTGCCGCTGCGGCGAGATCCTCGACAAGGCTGAGCACACCTTTGAGTGGGTCGTTGACAAGCCGGCGACCACCGAGGCCAAGGGCGAGAGGCACCAGGAGTGCACTGTCTGCGGCGAGAAGGGCAAGACCGAGGACATCGCGATCCTGGCCCCCACGATCATTGAGGGTGCAGGCCAGGCGATTACGGTCGACACCGCCAAGGACCTGAGCTTCCGCTCGAACGCGCCGATCAAGTACTTCAAGACGGTGCTGGTCGACGACATGGAAGTCGGTGCTGATAACTTCGTTCTTACCTCGGGCTCTACAATCGTGACGCTCAAGGCGAGCTTCGTGAAGACGCTTGGCGTGGGCGAGCATAAGCTGAGCGTGGTTTCGACCACGGGTACGGCCGAGACGACCTTTACCATTGCCGAGGCCGCCAAGCCGACGCCCGATTCGAGCCAGACCACCACGACCACGACGACCACGTCTTCTAAGTCCAAGAAGAAGGCTGGCAAGGCGACCATGCCTTCGGTCGGCGATGGGATGTACGCCATGGCTGGTGGCGTACTTGCAGCCGGCGTGGCAGTTCTGCTGCTGGCATACGCCATGAGGCGCCGCGCCTAGTCGCCTCCTCATCCCCTTGGGGCCCGGATTTCGCCATCCGGGCCCCTTTTTTGGTAGCGCGCAGAGATGTGGTGTAAGAGGCGGGGCATGCCCCGCCCCCTCCCTTTCTTGAAAGGGAGGGGACACCGCCTAGAATTCGTCGTTGGAGTAATGAAGGT
>USOF01000007.1 GCA_900556285.1 uncultured Collinsella sp.
CCGTAGACGTCGACGACGTCGCGCGTGTACATGCCGAGCGCAATGCCGCAGGCCCAAGCCGCACCCAGGCCGCTCATCTCGTCGTTGCTCGCGATGCGGATGGGCGAGCCCACCAGGTCGCTCTCAAACTGCATCAGGTACGCATCGCGCGTGGGACCGCCGTCAACGCGAAGCTCGGCCAGCGCCGCGCCCGAATCCTCAACCATCGCATCGATCACGTCGAAGATCTGATAGGCGATCGACTCGTCGGCGGCCTTTACGAACTCCGCGCGACCCGTGGTGCGCGTCATGCCAAAGACGCAGCCCTCGGCGTCACTCGCCCAGTGCGGCGCGCCCAGGCCGGTAAACGCCGGCACAAAGTAGACGCGGCTCGCCGGGTTGGCGGCGTAGCACAGGTCGGTGACCTCCTCGGGGTTGTTGATGAGCTCCAGGTCGTCGCGCAGCCAGGTCTTGACGGCGCCGGCGTAGCTCACGTTGCCCTCGAGTACATACTCGGTCACGCCATCCATACGCCACGCAAGCGAGCTCGAAAGCCCGTGCGAGCTGGCGACAAACTCGTTGCCGACGTTCATCATGACCGAGCTACCGGTGCCATAGGTCGCTTTGGCCATGCCGCGGCTGTGGCAACCCTGCGCAAACAGGGCCGCATGGCTGTCGCCCAGCACGCCGTGCACCGGCACAGGCGCGGGCAAAAAGCCATCCAGGTCCGTTGTGCCAAACAGACCGTCGGAATCAGTCACCTGCGGTAGGCAGGCCGGATCGATGCCAAAGGCCTCGCACACCGGCTCGCTCCAGCAGCCACGGCGCAGGTCGAAGAGCTGCGTGCGGCTGGCATTGGACCAGTCACAGCGAAACTCCGCGCCGCCCGTGAGCGTCCAGACCACCCAGGCATCGATGGTGCCCAGACACAGCTCACCCGACGCCGCGGCCTCGGCAGCCGCCGGAACGTTCGCGAGGATCCAAGCCATCTTGCCCGCCGGATAGTAGGGCGAGAGCACCAGGCCCGTTGTGTCACGCACCAGCTCTGCCACGCCTTCGCGCGCCGCAAGCTCGTCACACAGCTCGCGGGCGCGGGCACACTGCCACACCACGGCGTCGCACAGCGGCTCGCCCGTCGCACGGTTCCAGGCAACGGTGGTCTCACGCTGGTTGGAAATGCCAATGCCGGCGACGTCGGCCGGGTCGACCCCGGTCTCCTCCACCACGGCGCGCGCCACGGCCAGAACGTTGGCCGCGATCTCGGCCGGATCATGGCTCACCCAGCCGGCCTCGTTGACGATCTGGCGATGCGCGCGGTCGGCACGATGAATCAGATGGCCGCCCTCGTCCACCAGCAGCGCCTTGGTGCCCTGCGTGGATTGATCGATTCCGATGATGTAGCGGCCCATGGCCACCCCTTTCAAAATGAATGTGACAAAGGGACTGTCCCTTTGTCACATTCCAATTACTCTGCGGGAAGGAACTCGGCGACCGTCTTGGCAATGCCTTCGCCGGTGAGGCCGTAGTGCGCAAAGACCTCGGGGCTCGTGCCGGTGATGACCGGCGCGTCGGGCAGGCTCAGGCACTTGACCGGACGCGGACAATGCTCGCCCACGACCTGCGCGACCATGGAACCCAAGCCGCCGAAGGGGCTGTGCTCCTCGACGGTCACGACGGCACGCGTGGCCCCGGCGGCCTCGATCACGGCCTCGGCGTCGAGCGGCTTCACACAGTACATGTCGAGCACCGTTGCCGAGATGCCCTGCTCGGCCAGCAGGTCGGCAGCGTCCACGGCACGGCGGACCATCTCGCCGGTAGCGACGAGCGTTACATCGGTGCCGCGGCGTACCCAGGTGGCGCGGTCCATCTGGAACGGGCACTCGTCCTCGGTGTACACGTCCTCGACCGGGTTGCGGCCCACGCGGATGTAGGCCGGCTTGTTGTCGGCGACCAGGGCCCGCACGAGCTCGGCGGTCTGGAAGCGATCGCTCGGCAGATACACGCGCATGTTGGGAATCGCGCTCATGGCGGCGATATCCTGCGCGGAGTGATGGCTCATGCCCAAGGCGCCGTAGGACACGCCGCCCGAGATGCCGATGAGCTTGACGTTGGTGTTGGAGTACGAGACGTCGACCTTGCACTGCTCATACGAGCGCGTGGTCACAAAGGACGCCGGCGAGGCGGCCCAGGCCTTCTTGCCGCACGAAGCCATGCCGGCGGCGATGCTCACCAGGTCCTGCTCGGCGATGCCGACCTCGACGGACTGCTGGGGATACTGATCAAAGAACGGCGTGAGCGATGCGGAGCCGCGGGAGTCGGAGCACAGGACGACGATGTCCTTATCGGTCTTCGCGGCCTCGAGCAGCGTGTCGCAGATAACCTTGCGATTGGCGATCTTGTTAGCCATTGATGGCCTCCTTATGGGCAGCGAAATCGGCGATGATCTGGGCATATTCCTCATCGTTGGGCAGGTGATGATGCCAGGCGGCCTTGTCCTCCATAACGGGCGAGCCATAGCCCTTCACCGTGTTGAGGATGATGACCGTGGGCTTGCCGCAGGTCTCGGTCGCAAGCGTCAGCGCGGCGTCGATGGCCCGGACGTCGTTGCCCGGAATGGAGAGCACGTTCCAGCCGAAGGCGGCCCAGCGCTCCTCCTGCGAATCCTGCTTCATAACGTCCTCGGTGCTACCGCTAATCTGCAGGCGGTTGCGGTCCACGAGCGCGCACAGGTTATCGAGCTGGTAGTTACCGCCGCTCATGGCGCCCTCCCAGACCGAGCCCTCGGCAAGCTCGCCATCGCCCATGATGGTGTAGACGCGGTAATCGCGGCCATCCATCTTGCCGGCAAGCGCCATGCCCACGGCCACGGGCAGGCCGTGACCCAGCGAGCCCGAGTTCATTTCGATGCCCTTGAGCTTGTTGTTGGGGTGGCCGATGTAGGGGCTGCCGAACTTGGAGAAGCGGGCCTTGACGTCGTCGAGGTCAAGATAGCCCTCGTGGCAGAGCACCGCGTAGTAGGCCTCCATAGCGTGGCCCTTGGAAAGCACGAAGCGGTCGCGGTTGGGATCGTCGACGGTCTCGGGCGAAATGTTGAGGTGGTTGGCGTAGAGGGTCATGAGGGCGTCGATCACCGACATGTCGCCGCCGATGTGGCCGCCGGCGCCAGCCATGATGATATCGACGCAATCGCGGCGAAGGTCCCAGCGCAGGGACTCAAGCTCTTCGATAGTTGCCATTTCTACTCTCCTCGCAGGTAGGCTTTAACGTCTTCTTCGATGGGGTCGTACAGGTCGGGGGCAATGCCGAGGTACTTGCACGCCTCGTAGAGCACCGGCACCACGTTGGCGTGAATAGCGACGCAGTGGTGGATGTAGGGGCCCTCGACGATCTTGGCCTCGAGGCGCTTGAGGTTGTCGACCTCGACCCACAGATAGGTGCCCATGCCGGCCGGGCCGTCGATGCCGCGGGCGTTGCCCAGCAGCAGCGAGTACTCGCCGTTGTCGCCGTCAAAGCGGGCAAGGGTGAGGTCGCCGTGCTTGGCCTCGGCCGTCAGCGCGCCGGGGTGATCGAAAGCCAGCGGGTAGGTGAGCTTGGGCTTGACGGCCGCGCAGCTGCAGGGCCAGGGGCCGCAGTGCTGCAGCAGCTCGCCGTTCTCGTTGTCGGGATGGCGGACGGTCCAGTCGGCGAACATGCCGCGGTGACGGCCCAGGTCGGCAGCCTCGACCATGAGCGCGGTGATGGCGCCGTGGATGTCGGTCTCGCAGACGACCGGGATACCCATCTCGTTGAGGATGGCGTTGGCGGCGCAGGGCATAATGCCCAGCTCGTCCTGCAGGGCATTCCAGCACTGGATGGCGCCGGCGTTGCAGCCGTACTTCTCGACCAGGCGCTTCATAGCGATGGCGAGCCCTGCGACCGCGGGGACCTTGTCCTCGGGTATGCAGATCTCAAAGCTGTGGCGAATGTGGTCGAGCATGGCGGCCATGGCCTGCTCGTCGGCCTGAGCGTCGCGCACAGCCTGAACAAGTTCGGTCATGGGGATGGGCGAAAGCTGAATATTGAACTTCTCGAGCAGCTCGCCCTCGTTGCACATGGTGGACCAGAAGTCGAACGGACGGGTCGCCATCTGCAGGATGCGCGTGTGCTTGAAGGTCTTGGCCACGTTGCACACGGCCAAAAAGTCCCAGACGCCGCGCTCGAACTCGGGATCGGTCAGGCGGCAGTTGGTCATATAGGTAAAGGGAACCTGGAAGCGGCGCAGAACCTTGCCGGTGGCGAACAGGCCGCACTGGCTATCGCGCAGGCGGGTGCCGTCGGGCTCGGGACGCTCATCGCGCGGGCCCCACAGCAGCACAGGCAGACCGAGCTCGCGGGCAAGGCGGGCGCAAACGTACTCGGTACCAAAGTTGGCATGGCACAGCATAATGCCATCGACGCCCTCGGCGCGGAATTTCTTGACGATAGGCTCAATGTGGCTGTCGTCGAACAGCAGGCCCTCGTCATTGATGTCGTCGATATCCACGATGTCGACGCCGATCTCGCGCAGGCGATCAGCCGTCAGGCCGCGATACTTGATTGCGTCCGGCGCGCTAAAGATGCTGCGGCGCGTGGGCACAAAGCCGAGCTTGATCTTGTCCATGTACGTCCTCCCCTAATCACATGTTCAGTAAACAGACGCATGTTTCGTTTTGTTCTGTTTACTAAATGTTTTACTCTTTTGTTTAATAGTCTAGCGCGAAAGTCCCGTAAACGGTAGAGAAATCAGCCTAAACGGTATGTAAACAAACTGAACATACAAGGGAAACAAAAAGAGGGCCCCGAAGGACCCTCTCTTAGTAGCGTTAGATATGGCTGCCTTAGCGAGCTTTGCCGCCCTGCGCCCCGGCGTTTTCTTCGCCTAGATCTCGCACACGCTCTGGCGCTCGACAAAGTAGGTCGACACGGCCGTCTTGCAGGTATAGCTCTTGGGGTTGCGGATGTTGCCCACCAGGCGACGCACCGCGATCTCGCCCACCTCGTGCTTGGGAACATGCACCGTGGTGAGCGGCGGGTTGGAGAAGGCGCCCAAAGACAGGTCGTCAAAGCCGATGATCGAGACATCCTCGGGCACGCGAATACCGTGCTCGTTGAACGCGCGCATGGCGCCCACGGCGAGCACGTCGTTCTCGGCAAAGAAAGCCGTCGGCAGATCGTCGCGCGAGACGTTGTCGAGCCACACGCCCATGTCGTGATAAGCGCCCTCGAGCGTGGTACCCAGCGTGACGTGCCATGCCGGGTTGGCCTCAAGATCCGCGTCCTCAAGCGCTTGGCGATAGCCGCGCTCGCGGTCCTTAAAGTTGCGGATCCGAAGGTCGCCCGCCAGATAGCCGATTTGCCTGTGGCCTTTCTCGATAAGGTAATCCACGGCACGCAGCACCGAATCGGTGTTGGCGATGACTACGGCATCGAAGTACTGGCGATCGCTCCAGCCGTCGAGCACAATCAGGTGGGCGGCAGCGTCGGCGAACAGGGCGTAGTCCTCCTCGCCCAGCTCGGTACCCATCAGCACGATGGCGGCCGACGGGTCGGCGATCAGGCCCTCGACCTGCGGGCGCACGGCGTCCAGGTCGCTAAAGTCGAGCGAGACAAAGCTCGTGCTCATGCCGTGGCGACGCGCCTGGCGCTCCACGCCCTCGATGACCGCGGGATGGAAGGTGCTCTCGTCCAGGATGGCGCCCGTCTTGCGCGCAAGCACAAACTGGATGCTCTCGAGCTGCGTCGACTGCTGATAGCCAAGCGACTGCGCGCACTCCAGGATGACCTTGGCGGTCTCCTCGCTCACGCTGCGCTTGCGGTTGAGCGCGTTGGACACGGTTGCGGGCGAAAAGCCGGTAATGCGGCTGATCTCGCGGACGCTTGCTTTAGCCATCGTTCCCCCTAGCATCGGTCGCGGCCGAGCATCGTGGCTTGACCGCCCCGTGGCTCGGCAACTAAACGACCGCAAATTCAATCTAAACAGAATAGTAAATGTTTAATAGCTAGTTTAGCCTGTTGTCAAGCGAAGTGGCACGACTATTCCCCCAACGGGCGCATTTGTCCATCTTAACGTTATTACGCAAGGTCTTCGCCATTGCTTGCTATTACGCGTCGGTACCATTCGAAGCTTTTCTTTTTACGTCTCTCAAACGAGCCCGCACCGCTATCGTCTCGATCGACATAGATAAACCCGTAGCGCTTACGCATCTGTCCTGTGGCGACCGAAACCAAATCGATCGGGCCCCAACAGGTATATCCCATGAGTTCCACCCCGTCGAGCTCGACGGTCTCCCTCATCGCCTCGATGTGGGCCCGCAGGTATTCAACTCGATAGTCGTCTTCTATTTCACCCGAATCTTCCGGCACATCAGGAGCACCCAAACCGTTTTCGACGATGAACAGCGGCTTTTGATAGCGATCCCAGATTTCATTCATGGTGACGCGCAGCCCTTTGGGGTCGATAAACCTCCCCCAAGGCTCCTGTTTTAGATACGGATTAGGCGCCGAGCGAAGAAGGTTCGAATCGAACTGACCTTCCGCATGCGCTTTTGCGACGCGCGTCGAGTAATACGAAAACGAGACGAAATCGACCAGGTTTGCAGCCAGTACTTCGCGGTCATCATCCCGATAGGGCACCTCAAAACCATGGCGGGCGTATTCCTTGAGAACATAGCTCGGGTACGCACCGCGCACCTGGACGTCGGTAAACATGTAATGGCTGCGATTCTCAGCCTGCGCAGCCAGCACATCGTCCGGATCACATGTAGCCGGATAGAAGACACCTGCGTTGAGCATGCAACCGATCTTCGCCCCAGGGCACAGTTCATGACACGCCCCGACCGCACGGGCGCTCGCAACCAATACATGGTGCACGGCCGTGTGAACCGTTGCATAGCGATTCTCCCCTTGCTCGAAGATGATCCCCGCCGCCATAAAGCACGCCTGCGTCATGATGTTGATCTCGTTAAAGGTCAGCCAATAATTGACCAATCCCCGATAGCGCTCGAACACGGTACGCGAATATCGCTCGAACAGGTCGACCAACCTGCGATCGCGCCATCCGCCATACGCATCGACGAGATGCATGGGGACATCATAGTGGTTGAGCGTCACCAAAGGCTCAATGTCATGCGCGCGACACGTCCTAAAAACATCCTCGTAAAAGGCAAGGCCTTCTTCATTGGGCTCGGCTTCGTCTCCTTTGGGAAAAATGCGGCTCCAGGCGATTGATAAGCGCAGGCATTTAAAACCCATCTGGGCAAACAGTTCAATATCCTGCTTGTACCTATGGTAAAAATCAATGCCCTTGCGAGCGGGATAGAAGCTGTCGGGTGCCAACGCACGCGGATCAAGGTCTCCCCGCATGACGTCCATGCGTTGATCGCCAAACGGCAGCATGTCGGAATTGGCTAAACCGCGACCGCCTTCGTTCCATCCTCCCTCGCACTGGTTTGCAGCCAGAGCCCCGCCCCATAAAAAATCTTCTCTAAACATTATGGTGTCGTCCTTTCTATCAAATTCCCGGCCCACACTGTCGAACGCAACGGACTCGGCAAGTGCCGCGCAACAGCACAGTACCGTTGCGCGGCCAAGGGGTCGGACCGCGCAACGGCTGGGGAGCATATTTGTGTAGTAGCCTCTTATGCCTCGACGGATTCAACGGCCTCAGAATCGCCGCTCTTGGACTTCAACGGCATCTTCTCCTGTCCTTCAAATCCAAAAATCATCGCCAACGCAAACGTCACGGCACCGCCAGCAAGACACCCGATGGTGCCAGGGATGATATCCTGAGCAAACATGAGCACGTTCATCCATGGGAAACCAACGCCAGTGAAGATATAGACGTTGGCATGAAGAAGGCTTACCAGCAGACCACCGACAGCACCACCAATCATGTTCCAGGCAAGAGCCTTCTTGTCGCGAAACAGGATGCCGTAGATGATGGGCTCACTCACGCGACCGAAGGCATAGGTGATGAACAAGTTCCAGCCCGTGGCTCGACTCTCCTTGTCCTTAGCGCGCAGGCCATAGGCGAGCGCGATGGCAAGCGTGGTGTAGGCTACAACCGCGGTGCCGGGGTATAAGATGGCGTCGTAACCGTTCTGGAGCGCGGCGGGCAATATGGCGGTATAGATCGGCACGTGCATGCCGGTGGCGATGATCAGATTCCAGAATGCGCCGATAACCGCGGTCGCAGCGGGACCGGCAACAGAGGCGAGCCAAATGATGAAATCGGCCACAAGGCCCATGACAAATTGGACGGCAGGGCCGCAGAGGCACAGCGCGACCGGCAACATCACGAGCACCGTACCCACGGGTACGATCAGAATGCGCAACATATCAGGCGAGATCTTCTTAAAGAAGCGCTCAACATAGGACTGGGCCCAGGTGATCAAGATGACCGGAAGAACAGCCTGGGTGTAGTTGACGAGCTGCATGGGGATGCCGAAGACGCTGAAAGGCTTTCCGTCCTCAACAATAGCGAGCATGTCGGGATAAATCATCACAACAGCGATGAGCAGTGCCAGCACAGGACTCGTTTTGAACTTCCTAGCCGAGCTATAGGCGGCAAACACCGGGAAGTAGTAATACGCCGCATCGCCCACCAGGGAAAGGATCCGATACAGGTCGCTCGTTTCGGACATAAAACCGGCGCCTTCGGGCCCAAACAGAATAACGAGCATCTTGAAGATACCGGCGACACAAAAGATCGGAAGGATCGGGGTGATAGCGCCGCTCACGGCATCGAGCAGCTGATTGAAGAGGTGCTTGGGCGCCAAGCGCTCCTTCCAGCTAAGCTGAGGGCCATCGAGTTCCTCGTCAATCGATACCGTGACCTCGAATCCGCCCTGCTTACAAACCTCGTCGTAGACCTTGTCGACCGTGGGCCCGACCACCAGCTGCACCTGCCCTCCGGCGTGCACGACGCTGATGATAGACGAGATGTCCTCAAGCTTCTCATCATTCGAGAGGCTTTCATCCTTGAGGTTGAAGCGCAGGCGCGTCATGCAATGCGTAACCGAAGCCACGTTTTCCGCCCCGCCCACAGTGGAGAGAATCTGCTCTGCCACCTTTTTGTAATTTGCCATCATTGGCTCCTTTGCACAATCTTGGCTTACTGTTCGAATCGGCAAAGGTCATGCCCCGAATGGCTACGGGTTACAATCCTTTTTTGGAGATGATCCGGTTGAGATGGATCATCAGATAGAGTTCCTCCTCCTCGGAGAGCGTGGCGTCCCACGTTTCACGACAATAGGAACCGATATGCTTCACGCACTCTGCCAACTGCGGAAACTCCTCACGAAAGTTCTTGTACATCTGCATGTTGGCGCTGTTCAGCGACTCGCCGGCTTGAATGCGCTTGAACAGGTACCGCAGATGCGTGGCGAAGCGGGTGAAATCAAAGGAATCGCGGTCGACAATAATGCGGAAATCGCTTTCGAGAATCTCGATAACGTCCTCGAGCATATCGTCGAACTGCTTTGCGGGCTCGGCCGTGGCTTTGACGGCTTCAACAACCCGTGCGTTCACGAGATTCATCGCAATACTGGCAATCTCATCCTTGGGAAGCCGCTCTCCGAGCTCCTTCTCGAGTCGCATGACGATAAACTGGGCAGCCTTGTATTCCTTCGGATACGTCTCCCGCACTTCATAGGCAAGAGGCATCGCGATGCGGACCCCCTTTTGGGCTCGCGCAACGGCAAACGACAGGTGATCAGCCATGAACAGCGTCGCATTGGTCGAGAGGTCGTAGGGCAGTTCGTTGGCAACGATGTCCATAACTTTCGCCGCAAACATCACGATATCCGAGGGAAGATCCCTCATGACATCTTGTCCTTTAGGATCAATGTCGTAAAACGTATGCTCGATTTTAGAAAGAGGGAGCTCTCGAGGAAAATCTCCGCCGAAACCGACGCCCCTGCCCATGGCGATGACATCTCGCCCCTGTCCGTCTCGGCAAAGAACCGCGTTGTTGTTAAGCTTTTTAATTGCAAGCATGGTGAACCTCCTTTCAAGAACACTCACAGAAAAAGGCATGATAGCCAATAGCAGTGCTATTGCGGTCATGCCTTACGTAACAATCCGTGTTGTATTGCTCTTGGGCATGCCTCCACACAGGAGTAACAATCCAAGATGCAGAATGCATTATAGCGCTCTCCCCGCCCCGGGGACCATCGGGCTGGCGAACGGTAGATGTCGGCCCGCCAGCGGCCACATCGAGCAGATGGGCGTGCTTCGATCCCGAGCCTAGCCTAGGATGCGGGCCATGCGCGCCTTGAACTCGGACAGAAAGCGCGGGGCGTCCACGGTGAGTGCCACAAGCGCGCTCTTGTCGGGGTCGGACAGGCGATGCTCGTCGCAGATAGTGCGGCCGCGATACTCGCCGAGCAGGTCGACGCGCAAGTTGCAACCAAGTGCGCCCACGAGCGTGGGATCAATCGCCACGGCAACGGCAAGCGGATCGTGCAGCGCGCAACCGCCCAGGTAAGGGGCGTTCATCTCGTACGAGCCAATGTAGTGCTCGACCATACTCGCAAATGCGCAGCCCGCCATAGTGCCCGAGCCCGTCCAGCCGGCAATGTCGCGGCGCGTCAGCACCACGCGATGCGTCACGTCAAGACCAACCATGGTGAGTTTGCGGCCCGAGCGCAGCACGGCGTCAGCGGCCTCGGGGTCGCTCGCCATGTTGGCCTCGGCACCGGCGCTCACGTTGCCGGGCACGGTCAGGGCGCCACCCATCACCACCACGCGGCCGATAGACATCATCGCCGCCGCGTCGCGCTCAAGGGCGAGCGCCAGGTTGGAGAGCGGACCGGTCGCCACATAGACCAAGTCGGGACCATAGGTACGCGCGGCATCAATCAGGTAATCGACCGCCGCATTGCCATCGGTCGACGTCGCGCCCACCGGCTCATACGGCAAGGCGGGCACGCTTGCGCCGCCAATGCCGTTCTTGCCGTGGATAAGCGTGGTGGACGCCGGCGGCGTGTAGGGTTCGGTCGCCTTCATGGGACGATCGGCGCCCAGGTACACCGGCACCTCGGGACGGCCCAACAGGTCGAGCACCGCCAAGCAGTTGTGCGCCGACTGCTCGACGCGCACGTTGCCAAAGCACGTGGTGATGCCGACGAGCTCCACCTCGGGGCTCGCGATGGCATAGGCAAGCGCCATCGCATCATCCACACCCATATCCAGATCAAGGATCAGCTTCTTGGTTGCCATTGTTCTACTCCGCTTCTCCGTCTACATCCAAACCGTCTAAACCAAACTTGTGCTCGACTTCCGCACGCGTGGGAATTGATTGCTGAGCGCCCAGGCGCGACACCGTCACCGCCGAGGCGCGAGCGCCCGCCGCCATGCACTCAAAGAGCGGCAGGCCCTCCAGACGAGCTGCCGCCAACGCGCCGATAAACGTATCGCCCGCGGCCGTCGTATCGACCACCGCGCTCGAAAGCGCCGGCATGCGCAGCGGCTCACCGCCATCGCCGAGCGTAACCGAGCCGGCGCCGCCCAACGTGATGACCGCAGCCCCGGCGCCCTTGTCGAGCAGCGCATTGAGCGCGGCGACGCAACTCGCATCATCCGTAGGCAGAACGCCCGTCAGCACCTGGCACTCGGTCTCGTTGGGGCAGACCAGGTCGACCGCTGGCCACGCTCCTGCCGGCAGGTCGCAGGCGGGCGCCGGGTTAAAGATCGTATAGAACCCCAGCTCGTGAGCGCAAGAGAGTGCCGCGGCCGTTGCCGCAAGGTCACATTCGCCCTGGGCAATAAAGACGCTTCCGGCAGCCGGGGCAATCTCGCTGGCATCGCCGTCGAGCTCGTCGGCCACCAAGCGCCTCAGTGCGCGGGCAACGTCCTCGCCCGCAAGCGCATGGTTGGCGCCCGGCGACAGCACGATGCGGTTGTCGCTCTCGCAGCGAATGATAGTCGCGGTACCGGTCTCCACGTCATCGCGACGCGCCACAAACTCAACGCCCACGCCGGCATCCTGGAGCCCTGCCACGAGCGCATCGCCAAAGGTATCGCACCCAACAGCGCCGATCATGCACGTGCGCGCACCCATGCGCGCAGCGGCAACGGCCTGATTGGCTCCCTTACCGCCGGCGTTGGTGATAAAACCGCTGCCATCGACCGTCTCGCCCGCGCGCGGCATGCGCTCGCACGCCACCGAAAGGTCCATGTTCATGCTGCCGAACACCGCAACGATGCTGTGATCCGCCATGGAAACCTCCTCGCCTTCAGGCTTTGCGCCCACCGTCGACCAACGATTGTGCACTCTCGCACCCCCTATAACTTTAGTCCACTTTGATGTGGACGCGCGCTTGAGCTTGCGCCAGCAGCAAGCATTCACAGGGGCAGGCAGCTACAATGAATACGTGCTGATTATTCTCGTCATTGGATGATGTTTTATGGAACAATTCTCGCAATCGGGCTCGCGCGGTCGACGCCGCACGGGCAACGAGCCGGCGCCGCACGAACGCGTGAAGGGCGAGCGCCGTGCCAACGAGCCGCGACGCACCGCAAGCCCCCATCGCGCTTCTGCCAACAACGCGGGCCGCGCCAACACTCCCGCCGCGGAGCAGACGCCTGCTCGCCCCAAGTCCCGCTACATCCCTGCGCTCGACGGCCTGCGCACGCTTGCCGTCGTCGCGGTGGTGCTCTATCACCTCAACCTCACGTGGGCTCAGGGCGGCCTGCTTGGCGTCACGATCTTCTTTGTGCTTTCGGGCTATCTGATCACGCGGTTGCTGCTCAACGAAGTCGCTAAGACCGGCCGCATCGACCTTAAGAGCTTCTGGATTCGCCGCATCCGTCGCCTGGTCCCCGCCGTGGTAACGGTAGTGTTCGTGACCTGCGCGCTGTGCACCATCTTTAACCACGTGATGCTCACCAAGATGCGTCCCGACGTTCTGCCGTCGCTGCTGTTCTTTAACAACTGGTGGCAGATTGCCCAAAACGTCTCGTACTTCAACGCCCTGGGCGACCCCTCGCCGCTTACGCACTTTTGGTCGCTCGCCATCGAGGAACAGTTCTACCTGGTTTGGCCCCCGCTGCTGCTCGCTATGGTATCCATGCACATGAGCAAGCCCAACACGCGCCGCATGGTTCTGGGCCTGGCTGCTGTCTCCGCCATCGCCATGATGCTGCTCTATAACCCCGCCGCCGACCCCAGCCGCGTGTACTACGGCACCGACACCCGCGTGTTCTCGCTGCTGCTGGGCGCCTGGATGGCCTTTATCCCCGATCGCGACCTGGCGCCGGTGCGTCTCGCTCGTCGTTTGGGGCTCAATCGCCTGGCTGGCGCCGCCAAGCACGGCAAGAACGCCGAGGGCAAGCATGACGCTACGACCGACGGCGCAGCCGAGACCGTCCCGGCACAGCCGAGCGCCCTCGTGCGCTTTTGGTCCTCGCCCGCATCCATCGATGTGCTGGGCGTCGTGGGTCTGGTTGGCCTTGCCGCCATGGTCGCGCTCACCAACGGCTACACCGCGTTCCAGTATCGCGGCGGCACGCTGTTATGCTCCATCCTCACGCTCATGGTCATCGCGGCCTGCGTGCAACCCCAGGGAATGGTTGCCCGCGCACTGTCCGCCGAGCCGCTCGTGTGGGTTGGCAAGCGCTCGTACAGCATCTACCTGTGGCACTATCCGCTACTGTTGCTCATGAACCCGGTCGCCAACATCAACGATACGCCGTGGTGGCAGTACATTTTGCAGGTGTTGTTGGTGGTCGCCGTAGCCGAATGCTCATATCGCTTTATCGAGACGCCGTTTAGAAAGGGCGCCTTTGGGCGCACCATATCCGAGTTCCGCGACGGCACCACCACGCCCGCCAACTGGGCACGCGCGCATATTCCCGTGTGCGCCACTTGCGGCATCGTGCTTGTTATCGCGCTGGGCGGCCTGATCTTTGTGCCGGAGACCTCCGCGCTGAGCGGTGAGGGCGCCGAAGTCCTCAACAAGGAAGCCAAAAACACCGCGCCAACGGACCAACAGGCGGCCGAC
The DNA here is from genome assembly GCA_900556285.1 of uncultured Collinsella sp. Lineage (GTDB taxonomy): Bacteria > Actinomycetota > Coriobacteriia > Coriobacteriales > Coriobacteriaceae > Collinsella. The sequence continues at coordinate 14,001 of USOF01000007.1, forward strand.
GACACCGACAAGGACAACGACGGCTTCCCCGATGGCTCCTACGACCTGCTGATGATCGGTGACTCCGTGTCGCTGCGCGCCGTTGATTCCTTTGACGGCGTGTTCCCCCACAGTCACATCGATGCCGAAAAGGGCCGCCAGTTTGATGCGGGCCGCGCGACATTTGAGGGCTATCTCCAACAGAACCTTGCCGGCAAGATCGTGGTCCTTGCGCTGGGAACCAATGGCTTGGTAACCGACGACCAGATCGACGCCATCATGGCCGATGCAGGAGATAAGCGTATTGTGGTGTTTGTGAACACGCGCAGCCCGCAGCCGTGGGTTGGCTCTACCAACCAGGCCATCGCCAACGCCGCTACGCGCTACAAGAACGTGCGCGTTATCGACTGGTACGGATACAGTGCCAATCGCAACGACCTGTTTGATGGCGATGGCACGCACCTGTCGACCACAGGCGTGACTGAGTACCTCAACTTGATCCACGATGCAGTCAAGAAGGACCTGCCCGTGCATCCCGAGGATCACGTCAACGATCCGCAGCCGGCGGCCGTCAAGTCTGCCACCGACGCGCTCGTCAATGCGCTCGCTCTCAAGCCGCACAAGCTGGGCACCGACAAGTAACCTGCAACGCAAACTTCCCACATCCGGAGGGGGTGCCTGCCACGGCAGGCACCCCCTCCGGATGTTAGGGACGTTCCTTATGTGCCGGCACCTAGGGACACTCCTGGCACAGCCGAGGAACGCCCTCCTTGCGACCGAATTCTGAGCGCCTCGCCACCCCGAGCGTTGTTTCTAAGCCCACACCCGCAGCAAACAACCCAAAATCACTCTTTTCGAGCCGACTCCAAGAGGTCGTGGACAAAAAGTGGCAAATATGAGTACTGTTACCGTTTTAGTAGCAGGCAAAACCACCCAAAATGGCGCTCATGCGGTAGCGCGCGAGCCTTCCAGTTGACCAGAATGGCCGGCTTAGGACTTGGAGACCCGCTTTTAATAAACAGATTCTTAACTATGTTCATTATTTTCTTGGTCGTAAATGCTATTGGCCTGACAACAGTACTCATATTTGGCATTATTTGTCCACTCACATATTACTAACCCCCTATAACAGGCAAAATACAGGCCGCAACCCATGGCAGCGGGGTCGCGCGCGCAGACGTGGTGTAAGAGTGTCCTGAGGTCCGTCGCTGCAAGTCC
>USOF01000008.1 GCA_900556285.1 uncultured Collinsella sp.
GTCGCAGAGCTCATCGATCTTTTTCGCGTCGTCAGGCAGCGTCGAAAAATCACCCGACGTGACCTTGTCCTTAAGGCCACCGACGATCTCGACAGCCTCCTTCGCTTCGCTCTTTACGGTCTTTGCCGAGTTAAGTAGCATAAAGCCGCTTGCGCCAAGCGCAACGAGAAGCACCGCGACTACAGCGGCAATAATGGCGCCGGTGTGACGCTTTTTGCGCTCGCCCTTGCGATGGCGATGACGGACCAGACCGTCAGAGGTCGAACTCGACGAAGCGTCGCTACCGTAGTTCAAGCCAAAATCGTAATAATCTTCCTTGGAACCCGAGCCCGCAAACTCGGCACCGCTATCATCCAGGCGGGCGAACGTGCCAGTCTCGGAGGCGCCGGTGTAAATCGTGCCAAGGTTACCCGTAAGCCCCGCGCCACCGGCAGAGGGAGTATTGTTGTCGGCCTTGCCGGCATTAACGTTGCCGGCGGCATTCGCGGCGTTGGCAGCACCTGCGTTGTTCGCAGGTGCCGAAGGAGCCCCGCTCGGCTGCGACGCGGAGGTTGCACCGCCCGCAAAGACATTCCATCTTGCACGGCCGGTCTTTTTTGCCTTTTGAGACTGCTCGTACAGAGCGGTAAACATCGCCGTCTCGCCCGGAGACACGCGCTTACCGGAACCGCCCTGTCCAGCGCCGCCCGGCGTGCCGGCCTTACCAGCCCCGTTCGGACGCGGCGGAACTGCAGGACGGCCGCTATCGCTGCCCTTAAAGTGATTACCAGCCATAAAGAAATCCTCGCAATTGAGTCGCAATGAAAAAGTCCATAACGTTACTAGTTTATGGCATTTTGAGCATCGACAGCTAAACTCCAGACACGGACATCAATTGGCGAAAATGCGGCACAACACCTTTTCTGTCTGGCGGCGGCGCCAGCTACACCGTGAGGAACATCATCACGATGATCATGGCAAAGCCGATAAGGTCGGTCGGCAAAAACACCGTGCCCAGCATAACGGCGCTGGTGATGGTCGCCGAAACCGGCTCCACAGTTCCGATGAGGCTCGCACGCACCGAGCCGATGTCCTTAACGCCCTGCATATAGAGCATGTAAGCAAAAAACGAGCCGATAACTACGAACACCGCGAGCGCCTCGACGCCGGCAGCGTCGAGCGCCGGCATATGCGCCCAGGGCTGCACGAAGACGCACGAGACCACGCCTGCCGTGAGCATTGCCGAGCCCGTGACGATGGGGCTGCCGTATTCGGGCAGGATCTTGGCGGGAATCACCGCCATACACGTGGCGCTGACCGCACACATAAGACCTGCTGCCAGGCCAAGCGGCGAGATATTCAGGCTGGTGGGGTCGCCGCCGGTGGCGATTAAAAAGGTTCCACCCAGAGCCAGGCCAATGCCGATGACTTCGCGAGTACGCGGCATGCGGCGATCGATCGCGCAGGTGTAGCCCATGATGATAACGAGCTGCAGGCACTGGAGCACCGTCGCGGTTCCGGCATTGGTCAGGCGCACGGCCGAAAGATAGCAAAACTGGTTGAACAGCAGGCCAAAGGCGGTAAAGAGCAGCAGCTGCTTGCGATCGGCGGGTGTGGTCCAAAGCTTGACCAGGCGTGCGCGGTCGCGCGTGACAACCACAGCCATAAAGAGCAGGCCGGCGAGAATCTGACGCACGCTCATAAGCCACAGCGTATCGACATGGTAGGTATCGAACAAAAAACTCGCGCTGGTGCCCGAGAAGCCCCAAAACGAACCGCCCACCAGCGTAGCCAAGACGCCCGTGATCATCTTGCGCGTCGAAGCGCTGTTCAGGCGGTCGCGCCATGCGCGACGGGTGTTGCGGCTGAGCTCGTCGGTGCCCTCGGGCACATCAATGTTCGATATATCGGTCATCGGCACCGAAGCCCCTGCGCCTTCGACCTGCTCGACACACTCTTTGCTCATTCCACTCCCCCGAAACAGCCTGGAAACAATTCGGTTTACCTTACCACGGCGAAGTCACCAGCTGGAGGCTTGTCCGCTTATCGGTAGGACAATTCCGCAGGCGTCTTTCCATAGCTCGATACCGCAATGGCCTTGCATTATGCGACAGCCAAATCGCGGCAGCAGGCTCTTTTAAAATGGATACGACAAAGCCCCGAATTCCACAATGTAAGCGATTTTTAAAAATGTTCTTGCCACCGAGTTCAGGCTCCGTTATATTATCCCTTGCGCGCTTGCGCACCCTTGATCGGGCGTTTAGCTCAGGGGGAGAGCGCTTCCCTGACACGGAAGAGGTCAGAAGTTCAAATCTTCTAACGCCCACCAAATGTTCGCAGCTCAGAGGCTATGTCCTCTGGGCTGTTTTGTTTTATGTCGCCAAATCAGCTAGCAGCTCCAACCGCCCTGCCCATGCACAAAACCACGTCAGCGACCCAAGTGCCTATCCCGGCTGACTCCGCAGTCAATCAAAACCGCCCCAATAGCCACCGAGGCCGAGACCAACGCGTCTCGAACCCATCCGAGCCGCAACTTCTCAGCAAAACGCCGCGATGTCTGCGCCCTGCGGTATCCTTGAGCCACTTGCACCTGCAGCACCAAGGAGCCGCTATGCGCACCGAGCTCGATGTCCCCTTTTCGCACAAAGAAGAAGCCAAGGCGCTGGGCGCCAAATGGGACCGGACCAAGAAGATCTGGTATGTGCCCAGCGGCGTCAACCCCGAGCCCTTTGCCGAGTGGCTGCCCGGTGTTGACCGATCCGACCCCTCAGCACCGTATATATATCTAGTACTGGGCAAGCGCGAGTGCTGGAAGTGTCACAAAGAGACCTCGGTCGCGGCCTTCGGCATTCCCTATCGAACCGATAACGACAAGAGCATCGCCATCGCGCACACGCCCAACGAAGCCGGGCACATTGCCATCGACACGGCCAACACCAACGCACTCGCCATCGTGCCCGCTCTTGGCTGCGTGCCGGGCGAGATCCGCGACTACCTTCATAAGCGTTGCGGCTACAAGCCCGTAGGCGCGCGAGCCTCCAAAGCCCCGTCGCTCGGCAACACGTGCACCAGTTGCGACGCGCTGCAAGGCAGCCGCTATCTGTTCGAGGAGCCCTCGTCCCCGTTTGCCCTCACTGCCATCAACAAGCTGCCGGCACTGGAGTTTATACGCGTCGAAGTTGCCGGCGTCTTTGGCGTCCCGGCCACGCGTACCGACTTTGACCAGGCGCTCTTTACCTGGGCACGCGACCATCACGCCGAGTTCCACAAGCAACTCAGTGAGGGGGTTTATTTATAGGGACAGAGATGCCTTCACAGCCAGCTCCTCCGCATCACCTATCCCTCGTCGCCGGCGTCATACACGATATCGAGGCCACAAACAGGGCATTTCTCCTGATACACCGGCATATGAACGCCTGTCCGTTTTCTCCCTTCGTCGCTAAGTCTGTCGCACGCATCGATGAACCGAATGTCGAGGCACGGTATTTGCGAGCCGCAGCAAGGACAGGCGACGACAAACGACCCGCAATCAACTTCTACGCTCGGAAACATTTTGTTGTCTATAAGGGCGCACGGCAGTTTTCCGTACTTCCCCATCGCAATATCGCCTCGCCAGCTCACATTCGCTCCCCTCTCGCTATACAAATCAGGAAGAGCATGCACCGGCAGGCGTGTGCGAGATTGCATCGCCACGCGATCCGATCAAACAGCACGATCGTAAAAGACCGCCAAAGCCAAATACGCTAATACGGCAGAAGCCCCGCCTTTTCACGCTTCTTTTCCGAACGATCGAACTCGATGCGATGGGCCTCAAGAAACACCGTATTGGGTCGCCACTGACGCTCATTCGGCTGCCTTAGCGTCGCACCCGCAAAGGAAGCGTAGTCGGTCTTATCCAGCAGGTACGATCCGCACAGCCGATATTCGCCGCAAACAGGCTCAAACGAAATCAGATGAGCATCGAATAAAGCATGTAAGTCGCGCCGAAGCAGAATGCCGTTGCTGGCAACCTGCGATTTGGGTCCCGAGTAATTCTCGATATGTGCAGCCTCCAGAGCTTCGCTGACGCCGCAGTCCGACACCGCGCAACGGCCATCATAGGCGGCAACGAGCTGCTTGCGGAACCATTGCTGCCCCAATCGCTCGCGCCTTAACGCATAGCGGGCCTTTTCGTCGTCGGTCGTACCCTGTCCGACAAACTCAATATCGACGGGCATGTGCTTCAGATAACTCATGTCGGGCGCAAAACGAGGGTCCGGTCCGCCTTTATGAACAGGACCGTGCAGAACAAACCATCCGTTTTCGGACTCGAACCGTTCAACAAACGCAAGGCCGAGCACCTTGTAGCCCACCTCGGTTGCAAATATGACTCCGACTGGAACGCCACATTCCATGCAGTTGAGCATTTTACGGTTGTAATTCTGGTCTCGAAAACCAACGGTACCCGGCGCTTGAACCGAGTACTTAATGACCCACGTACCATCGTCCAAATAGAGCGGAGGCACATCGGTGTAGAAGTTCTTTTTAGAGTTATGGACCGAAAGCGCAAAGATCTTATTGGGATTTTGCTTCACCCGATCCTGGCCCGGCCAGAAGATCCCTGAATCCCGCGTTACGGGAAAGAAGTCCGAGCCAATTCTCAAACGGTACTGATACTGAGGGCTATCTTCCTTGGTGTGGTGCGGAAGGCTGGTCCAAACGCCGCCGCGCTGTTCCTCACCCAGAAACCACTCCCATGCCTCAACGTATTCGGAAGGCACGAGACTGCAGGCGCGGTCATAGCTTGGTCCATCCATCAACGGAACAGCAAGGTCAATGTCGTTCATCGCCAGCACCTACAACCATACGAACGCGAGTCATGCCCCTCAATAATATGACCGAGAGTCAATTATTACGAGATCTCATTCCGCGATCGGCACATCGTTGATGCTCTCGGTTTGCCGCTGGCGCGCTTGTACCCCACTACCCCACTCCCCTGTATACTGATGTAGCACGTGTTTCATCCGGGCTTGTTGGGCCGGGTCGTTCATGGGAGGTTCTTGTGGCTGTTTCGAATCCGCCTAAGGGGAGCGTTTCTTCTTCGTCCATCAAGCCGGTTACGCGCAAGGCCGTGCGTTGCCAGCGCGAGGTCGCTTGGCTTGTCACGCAGGCGGCGGGCAGGCTTGTGGCGACCACTCAGGACGTCAATGCGCCTACGCCGAGCTTTGTGCTGGCAGTGGCGCTGGATCGAGTACGCCAGCTGGAACTCGCCGCACAAGAAGACGGCAGCCATCTTGGCTACCAGGACGCTATGGCACCCGACCTGTTGACCTTTTGCCGCATGGCCAAGTTGCCCGCCGCACCCAATGCGCTTTCGGACGCAGGCTACATGTTTACGCTTTCGGGCGCGGAGCTCATCCGCGATATCTACGCATACTGCGGCGAACTCGCCGAGCGCAGCGTCTTTGGCACGGCTGAAGTCAAACCGGGAAATGTCATCAAGCTGGTTCTTAGGCTGTTCTTGATAGACGGGTTCGGGGCCATGTCGGCGTAAGCCGAGTCTTTAGCATCACCGTCGACTGGGCAACAACCGCTTTACCTTAATGGACGCCAATCGAGGGTCGATTATTGGGTCGCCTCGTCCACTAACGCATCTATCCCACGCGCTCCGACAGTCGATACTTGCGGTTGCGGCTCGTCGCCGGCGCCGTGGGCTCAAGCTCGCCTTGAGCAATGAGCGCGTTGACGCGCGACCTAACCTGGGAAATTGTGAGCCCTGTGTGCTCTGCCAGCTCGCGCGTCCCCAGCTCGCCGTAGTGTTTGAGTGCCGTCACAATTAAGCCCCCACCATGATCGACCGGCTCGATCTTTGAACGGAAAAGTACGACCTTGAACCGATCGAATCCCGGGCAGAACAGGGGCTCGGCCAGACCATGCGCGCGCATGGCATCGATCATCATCGGGATGCCCGAGCCATTGCCCTCAGCCGGCGAACCTGCGCCATCCGGCAGCGGGACAATCGACATGAGCTTCACAAGCGTCGCGTTACGGCATCGGGAGCTGCCGTCAAACAAATTCTCACGCGTTTTTCCGCCACAAAGGCCACCGGGATTCACCACCTCGATACGGTCGTCAAAAACGTCGACAGCGATCGATTGTCCGCAGAACCGATCCCCGTATTCTCGATGGATTACGGCGTTGGCGATTGCCTCGCGCAGAACCTCCTCGGGAATCTCCAGCGAGTCGATACGCGAGATGCCTTGGACGGTCGAGATGCGGCGCAGGTTTTTGGCGACAGCTGCGACGGCATCCGAAATCATCTCGCCTAGGGTGCCCTCGCAGACTGTGCGGTCCATAAACCTTAGTGGCCCCGCAGCTCCCTTTTGAGTTCCCACGTGGACAGCCACATCAATGAAGAGCTTGGGATAGAACTGCTGAGGGTAAACGCCCGCGGCAAGGAGGCCGGCCTTGGTAACATTGCCCCGGAAGTCGAGGAAATTCAGACGCTCCATCTTTGTCTTCTTGTCCGCCGCACCGCGCATCGCTCGAGGCGTCAACGAATAGGCACGCTCTATCGTGCGGTCGACCAGCGACTCGTCGAGATCGCCCACACTCGTGCCGGGCACCGCATCGCGATCGCTAGGACTCGTCCGTTCATATGACGACAGTGCCAAAACCTCGGTCGATGAAAGCGGCACATCTTTGTCATCAATGCGCTTGTAGCTGCCGCCCTGGGCGCCCCGCTCTATGACATAGCAGGGCTTGCTCGACGGATCGAGCTCCTCAATCGTAATGACGAGAACGATGACGCCCTGAAGCTCCACTCGCTCGATCGTGTATTTGGGCGGATTGGCTAGCTTTCCTCGACCGCCCGCATCACCCATGCCTGACACAAATTGGTTGAGCACTTTCTCGGTCTCGAAGTTCTCAACCGGGACAAAACCTGCGCGCTCACTCACTCCGAGCACGATGATTCCGCCGGCAGTGTTCGCGAATGCGCTCACCGTTTCCCACACGTCGCGGGAAAGCGTCGTGGCGCTCTCCTTCACTTCGACGTTAAGATCATCCGAGCCCATACGCCTTAAAGACTCAAGCAGACCGGTCAGCTCGTTTTCGTTCATCTGTACGTCCTTTCGCTCGGTCCTGCGGAGAATGCCACGGATAGATTTCCCTCGTCTCTCAGTTATCTCTCGTAATTATCTCTCATCTATCTCTCTATCTCTCGGCTTAGAGATAAGAGATAGATAGAGATGAAATGTCTACCATTTGCTTCATTTATACATATTTTTGCTGGTAGAAAAATCGGTATTGAGACAATACCATGATTGCCTGCCTCTTTGCTGCTCAGTTATCTCTCATATATATCTCTCATATTTCTGTTATCTCTCATATTAGAGACGAATGAGAGACGAGAGATACGCGAGTGATGGACGAGCGAGGATTTTCGGACGGTCGGATATCGAGAGTGGATATTCGGACGGTTTTTGGGGCTTTTGCGGCAGATTCCGTCCAAATATCCATTCTCGTTCGATAGGTATCCGGAAATCCTCGCTCGTCCGTCCGAACATCCACTCTCGTTTGGCGAGTGTCCAATTATCCATGCTCATGCAGCGGGCACGCGGGGCCTTTGCCCAATCCGCCAGCATCGTCTCCAGTTCGTTGCAGAGCCGTGGCCCCATATGGGTATACTCTCGAGGATTCGACTCGATTCACCCCCGCTGGGGCGTCAAAGGAGACTGCATATGCCCACCACCTCAACCGACCCGCGCGCCGCTGCCGCCGCGCTGCTGGTGCCCGGCACCACCTGCCACGGCTTTGCCGTCGAGCGCCGCGAGACCGTGCCCGAGCTCGACTCGGACGCTTACGTGCTGCGCCACACCGCCTCGGGCGCTCGCCTGCTGTACCTGGCGTGCGACGACGAAAACAAGGCCTTTGCCATTGGCTTTAAGACGCCGCCGGCCGATTCTACCGGCGTGTTCCATATTCTTGAGCACTCGGTACTGTGCGGGTCGGCCAAGTTCCCCGTCAAGGAGCCGTTTGTCGACCTGATCAAGAGCTCCATGCAGACGTTCCTCAACGCCATGACCTACCCCGACAAGACCATCTACCCCGTTGCCACCACCAACGAGCAGGATCTGTACAACCTGATGGACGTGTATCTGGACGCGGTGTTCAACCCGGCCATCTATACCAAGCCCACCATTTTTGAGCAGGAGGGCTGGCACTACGAGCTGGACCTGCCGGAGGACGCCGAGGGCGACAGCAGCTCCGCGAGCCTGCGCGAGGGCACGCTGCGCTATAACGGTGTGGTGTTCAACGAGATGAAGGGTGCGCTGTCCGACCCCATGAGCGTGCTGGACGACGCCGTCAACGCCGCGCTCTACCCCGACACCGCCTATGCACACGAGAGCGGTGGCGACCCGCGCGCGATCCCCGCGCTCACCTACGAGCAGTTCCTGGACACGCACGCGCGCCACTACAACCCCTCCAACTCTTACATCACGCTCTACGGCGACCTGGACGTGGACCGCGCGCTGGCGTTTTTGGACGAGCGCTATCTGTCGCAGCCGAGTGCTGCGAGCCGCCGCATGGACGCTGCCGTCGCCGCCGGCGAGGACCCGTCCACGCTGGCGCCCAATCCGCTGGGCGTGCAGGCACCCGTGACCTGCGAGTACAAGCGCGTCGAGATGGCCACCACGCCCGAGAACGCTCTGGTTGGCCTGGGCCTTGTGCTGGGCAGCGCGCTCGACCGCAAGCGCACGATCGCGGCGGATATCCTGTTTGAGGCACTGCTGGGCTCCAACGAAGCGCCGGTTAAGAAGGCCATTCTGGCCGCCGGCCTGGGCGGCAACGTGGTGAGCTACACCGCGGCCGAGAGCCTGCAGCCCTACGAGCTCATCATGCTGCAAAACGCACAGCCCGGCGTGGCGCGTGAGCTGCGCCGCGTGTTCCAGGACGCCTGCCGCGACCTATGCGAGCATGGCGTTCCGCGCGAGCGCCTGGAAGCCATCATCAGCAGCAACGAATACGACCTGCGCCAGCGCGACTACGGTATCGCCGACGGCGTGGCCATTGCGTGCGACGCGCTGAGCACATGGCTCTACGATGACGACGCCGCGACGCTGGCGCTCAAGTACGGCCCGGTGTACGAGGAGCTGCGTAGCGAGCTGGACGGCAGCTATTTTGAGGACCTGCTGCGCGAGCTGGTGCTGGAAAACGACCACATGGCGCTGGTCGAGCTGGTGCCGGTGGACGCCGCCGAGGGTTCGGAGGGCGCAGAGGCCGCAGAGCTGGCAGCCAAGTGCGACGCCATGACCGATGCCGAGCTGGCCGACGTGGTCGAGCGCACGGCTGCGCTACGCACCGCGCAGGAGGCAGAAGACACGCCCGAGGCCAAGGCCACGCTGCCGCGCCTACGCGTGTCCGACATTGGAGAGGCGCGCCCCGAGCCGCCGCTGGTCGTGGACACCACTGCGCCCATCCCCTGCCTGCGCCACGGCATCCCCACCAACCGCCTGGCCTACGCCATGCAGTATTTCGACCTGAGCTGCGTCGCGTTTGAAGACCTGCCCTATGTGACGCTGCTCTGCCGCCTGCTCAAACAGCTGCCCACGAGCGAGCACTCGGCCGAGGAGCTCGACAACTTGCTTGCCGGCAAGCTGGGCTTTTTGAGCTTTACGACCGAGGTCATGACCCAGCCCGACGTGGACGGTGTGCGCCCTTATCTGCTGGTGAGCGCCGGCGCCCTGTCCGAGAAGATCAATGCGCTGGCGAGCCTGCCGCGCGAGGTATGGTCGAGCACGCTGCTGGCAGACGCCGACGCCGACCGCGTGCGCGACGTGCTCACGCAGATTCGCATTGGGCTTGAGCAGGGCTTTATCAACAATGGTCACTCGGCGGCGCTCGGTCGCGCGATGAGCTACAGCTCACCTTCGGCCGTGGTTCGCGAGCAGCTTTCGGGCGTGGACTTCTACCTGTTCCTGCGCGATCTGCTCGACCACTTTGACGAGCGCGTGGACGGGCTGCGTACCAAGCTTGCCGAGCTGGCAGACCGCATCTTTGTGGCCGATGGCTGCATGGCGAGCTTCACCGGCAGCGATGAGGACTTTGACGCGTACTGGGATGCCGCGGGCAACCTGGGGCTGGGCGCGGGTGACGGCGCTGGCAGCGGCACGCTCGTGGTACCGGAGCCGCGCGACCGTCACGAGGCTTTCGTCATCCCCAGCGACATCTGCTTTGCTGCGCGCGCGTGCGACCCGCGCCGTCTGGGCATTGACGTGACGGGCGCCTGGGCGGTTGCCGCCAACGCGCTCTCCTACGACTACCTGTGGAACGAGATCCGCGTGAAGGGCGGTGCGTACGGCTGCGGATTCCGCGCTGCCGGCGAGCGTCAGACGGCGTTCTACACCTACCGCGACCCGGCAATCGACCCCTCGATTGAGCGCGTGGAACGCGCGGGCGAATGGCTCAGCAGCTTTGAGCCCGACGAGGCCGCCTTCGAGGGCTTTATCGTGAGCTGCGTGAGCGGCATGGACGCGCCCGTGAAGCCGTACGCGCTCACCAAGCGCCGCAACACGACCTACCTGGCTGGGCTCGATCCGCACGCGCGCGAGGAGCGCCGCGCCCAGATGCTCGCGGCCACACCCGCTGAGCTGCGCTCGTTCGGCGCCGACGTGACGCGCATTGCAGCCGCGTCGCCCACCTGCGTCTTTGGCGGCCGAGACGTCATCGCCAAGAGCAACGCCGGCTTTAACGTCATCGACCTGCTGGGCTAACGCACAAAGGTAGATTTTTGGGACATGCCTGAAAATCTACCTTTTCTTTTGCCGCGGACCGGGCAGGCGGCCCGACTTCGGCCCGCCCCGTCCCACCAGTTTTGTCTCGATCTGTAACAGCTAGGCCCATTTATGTCGAGTTACTGTTACAGATCGAGACAAACCGCCGCAGACATCCGCCCTTCAGCAAAAACCACCGCAAAGGGGACAGGTGTCTTTGTGTTGATTCGAACACTTGTTCTATACGTACACATGTTCTATAGTAGGGGTGCTTGCATCGGGCTTAAATTGCAACTAGGATATAGTTGCAGAATGTGAGGCGGGATGACTCGGACCGATAAACTCATCGCCCAACTGCTTAGCTGCCCTTCGACGTATCGGTATACCGATTTTTTAAAAGTCATGGCTTCATATGGCTTTGAAATGGACAACAAAGGCAAGACATCCGGATCGCGCGTTCGCTTCTACAGGCCATCGGATGGCAGGATGTTCGTAATGCACGCGCCACATCCATCTGACGAATTGACAGCGGGGACCATTCGAAACATCGTTCGATTTCTGCAAGATGTCGGAGGTAGTCATGAGTAACGTTTTGGCATACAAGGGTTATTTCGCCCCAGTCGAGTTCGATGCCGAACAGCATGTGCTAACAGGTATGGTCACCGGCATTAGGGACGCAATCATATTTGAAGGCTCCACGGCTGAAGAAGTGGAGCAATGCTTCCACGACGCCGTCGACGATTACCTTGAGTTTTGCGCCGAGAAGGGCAAGGAACCCGAGCGGGCTTTTAAGGGGTCGTTCAACGTAAGAACGGGCTCTGAGCTCCACAAGCAAGCAGCGCTGGCAGCGGCAAAGAAGGGTGAGTCGCTCAATAAGTTTGTGACTGAAGCAATCGCTGCGGCGCTGTGAAGCCAACGTCGAGTCGAGACCGCCACAAAGGGCACCTTTGTGGCGGTCTCGACGTTTGCCCAGATAAAACCTGCCAGAATAAACCTGTCCCTTTTTGGTAGGTCTGGGAGAGGGAGCCGGGATGGACAAGGCTGAGTTGCGGCGGGCGATGATTGCTCGGCGCGATGCTCTCGATTTGGATGTGCGAGCGGCGAAGTCTGCTGATATCTGTGCACGGCTGGTTGAGCTGCTGGGCCGCTTGGATGCCGCGGCGCCGCGCACCGTCGCCGTCTATGCCGCGATGGGTTCCGAGGCAGACCCTGCCGCGTTTGCCGCTGCGGTCGCCGTGCGCGGCTGGCGCGTGGCCTATCCGTGCATGCTCTCGGCAGCAGACGCCGTGGCTTGTGGCCAGCGCATGTGTATGCGGGCAGTTGCCGCCGACGATGCGTCCGCGGCTCCGTTTATCGCCCACCCCACGCAGGCCTTTGCGGCCACGGACATCGACAGTAACCGCTTCCCTATCGTGCCTGCCGAAGCTCTCGACATGATCGTCGTGCCGCTCGTGGCCTTCGACCAAACCGGCGCGCGCCTAGGCTACGGAGGCGGCTGCTATGACCGCTACCTGCCCATGCTCTCGCCTGCATGTCAAATCATCGGCATCGCCTTTGACGAGCAGCACGTCGACCACATCCCCATCGATGCCCACGCCCTGCCGCTACCCCGCATCATCAGCGCCTAACGGCTGGTGCACCTCCCGGCAGCCTAGTGCTCCTCGCCGGCGCGGGCCAGGTCGTAGGGCGTGGTCTGGTAGACGTAGTAGTTGAGCCAGTTGGTGTAGAACAGCTGAGCCTGGCTGCGCCAGACGTTGCGCGGCTCGGCGGTGGGGTCGTCGCCCGGGAAGTAATGCGCCGGCACCTGAGGATTGAGGCCGCGCTTCACGTCGCGCTCGTACTCCAGGCGCAGCGTGTCGGTATCGTACTCGGGGTGGCCAAATACAAAGAAGCGGCGGCTGTCGGTCGACTTGACGATGTACAGGCCAACCTCGTCAGACACGGCCACAACCTCAAGCTGCGGCTCGGCCTCCACATCCTCGCGGCGCACATCGGTGTTGCGCGAATGCACGGCATAGAAACGGTCGTCGAAGCCGCGGACCAGCGGGCTTTGCGGCTTCACCAGATAATGCTCGAACACGCCGCTCGCCTTTGCCGGCAGGTCATACTTCTGGATACCGTAATGATGGTAGAGCCCCGCCTGCGCGCCCCAACAAATGTGCAGCGTGGAGTGCACGTGCGTGGTGGACCAATCCATGATCTGGCAGAGCTCGGGCCAGTAGTCGACCTCCTCGAACGGCATCTGCTCCACCGGCGCGCCCGTGATGATCAGGCCGTCGTAGTGGATGTCGCGGATGTCGTCGAACGTGCGATAGAACGTCTCCAGGTGGCCGGCGCTCACGTGCGTGGCCTCGTGCGTTTTCGTGCGCAGCAGGTCCACCTCCACCTGCAGCGGCGTGTTGGAGAGCTTGCGCATGATCTGCGTCTCGGTAGCGATCTTGGTGGGCATGAGGTTGAGGATGAGCACGCGCAGCGGACGGATGTCCTGGTGCAGCGCGCGGTACTCGGTCATGACAAAGATGTTCTCGCTCTCGAGCTGCGCGGCGGCAGGGAGGGCGTCGGGGATGCGAATGGGCATGGATGCTCCTTACGAGTCAGTTGCAGCTATGGTACAACGAGCGGCCCCGTCCGCGCGAGTACATCGCCCGGCGATGCCGTCAGCGGCCCAAATCACTCCAAAAGTAGAGATTAAGGTATGTCCCAAAAATCTACAGCGCTTTAGCCTAGCAAAGTGGCAGCAGGACGCTACAATGGTTCGACGCGAATAACTCGGCCGAAAGGATACGTATATGTACCAGACGCGTAAGATCGGTGTGGTCGGCCAGGGCCACGTGGGAGCACATGTCGCCAACAGCCTGCTCATGCAGGGCATTGCCGATGAGCTGTACCTGTGCGATATCAACGAGGCCAAGGTGACGTCCGAGGTCCAGGACCTGCGCGACTCCCTTTCGTTTGTCCCGTACAACACCAAGATCGTCAACTGCTACGACCACTACGAGGAGCTTGCCTGCTGCGACGTCATCGTCAACGCCGCCGGCAAGGTCGCGCTGGCCGCCGGCAACCGCGACGGCGAGCTGTTCTTTACCACCGACGCCGCCCGCACCTTTGCCAAGCGCATCGTCGAAGCCGGCTTTGATGGCATCTTCGTGAGCATCTCCAACCCCTGCGACGTCGTGTGCACCGAGCTGTGGCACCTGACCGGCTACGATCCCAAGAAGATCATCGGCTCGGGCTGCGGCCTGGACTCCGCCC
>USOF01000009.1 GCA_900556285.1 uncultured Collinsella sp.
GTCCGAGTACGAACGGGCATCGTAGCGGTCGGGCAGAAACGCCATGTTCTCCACAGCCAGGCGCTCGTCATAGGCCGCCATCTTATCGAGCGACTCGCCCGCGCGCAGCGACGCGCGTACCAGCAGCTCGTTGTCGTACAGCGGAATCCCCAACTCGTTGGCAAGCATGCGACCAATCTCGTGACCCTCGGCACCAAAGTCGCGCGCGATGGTAATGACCACAGGATTCTTCTTATTCTCCAGATTGCTCATCGCGATTCCTTTCTAACAAATGAGAAAAGGACTGTTTATCTCTTATTCCCACGATACCGTACCTGGGTTTTCCTGGTGCCCAAGATTGGCCTGAAAGAGGAGCGACGCGTACTTTGGTACGCGAGCGACGGTTTGAAGGCCAAGGTTGGGTGCCAGGGAAAGCCAGGCTAGGCGGCTACGATACGGCGTTGGTAGGCACGGACCAGCAGCGAAATGCCAAAGTTCAGCGCAAAGTACATCGCAAACACCAGGCCGTAGAGCATAAGCACCTGCGACAGGTCGATCGCGTGGGCCATCACGACGTTTGCCGTGTACATGAGCTCGGCCACGTTAATGCCCGAAAGATACGAGCTGTCCTTGATGACGGTCGTGCACTGGCTAAACAGCGCCGGAATAATCGTCTTAAACGTCTGCGGCAGAATGATGTAGCGCATGGTGGCAAAGAAGCCAAAGCCCTGGCTCTGCGCTGCCTCAAACTGGCCGCGCGGAATCGAGTTGAGGCCGCCGCGCACAATCTCGGCCATAACAGCGCTGGTAAACAGCGTAAAGGCGATGGTCGAAATCACAATGTCCAAGCCCTGCACCGTAAAGTAGATAAACAGAATCCACAGCAGGTTCGGCGTGCAACGGAACAGCTCGATATAGGCGCTCACCAAAATACGGAACGGGCGGGGCGCATAGCTTTTAACGAGCGCCAGCACCGTGCCAAAGATGAGCGAGAAAAAGATCGACAGCGCCGAGATCTCGATGGTCTTAACAAAGCCGCCCCAAATGTAGAGCAGGTTGGTGGCGTTGAAGATTTCCATGCGCTAGGCCTCCTCTACGTTGTCGAGCCCCAGCTCGGCCAGGCTCACGCCGCGCGGACGCTCCTTGGAGCGGCGCTCGAGCCACTGCACCAGCATGGCGAGCGGAAAGCAGATGATGAAGTACATAAGGCAGCAGACGATGTATCCCTGCAGGTAACCGTACAGGCTCACAAAGTTGTCGGAACGGTACATAAGGTCACCGCCGGCCACAAGCGCCAGCACCGACGTGTTCTTGACCAGGTTGAGCGCCTGGTTACACAGCGGCGGCAGAATGATCTTAAATGTCTGGGGCAGCACGATGTACCAGTACGCCTGCGCACGGGTGAAGCCCTGGCTCTGGGCCGCCTCCATCTGACCGCGCGGAACGGCCTCGATGCCGGTGCGGATAACCTCGGAGATGTAGGCCGCGTGATACAGGCCCACGCCCAAAAAGCCCAGCACGAACGGCGCGATGCGCACCGGCTGGTCGGCACCGGTTATGGCCTGCAAAAACTGCGGGCCCGCCATGTACATAAAGAGCACCTGCACGGGCAACGGGGTGTTCTGGTAAAACTCCACGTACACGCGGCTTATGGCGCGCAGCACGCGCGAACGAGTGGTAGAGAATACGCCCAGTAGCGTGCCCAGCACCAGCGACAGCAGCAGACCGGCAACGACCACCTGCAGCGTCACACCAAAGCCCTCCCAGAAGGGCCCCATGTTTTGAAATGTCGTCGACCAACGGTCGGCGTCAAATAATCCTTCGAGCATTTGATTCCTTCCTTGGACGATGCGCCTATACAAGACCCCAGGTCTTGACCTCTTGGTCGAGCCAGCCGTCGGCCAGGCGATCGCAAATCACCTGATCGACCACGGCCGAAAGGTCGCAGCCCTTCTTGGTCGCCACGCCGTAGCCCTGCTCGCCAAACTTGACCTCGGGCTGCAGCAACTCAACGGTCTCGTTCATGTAACCGGCCAGCGTGGAGCGGTCCATGGCAAAGACGTCGATATTGCCGGCGTCGAGCGAACTCTTGATGATGGGGTAACCGCTAAAGGCCCTAAACTCAGGCTCGCAGCTAAAGCCGTTGTCCTTGATCATCTGCTCGATCAGGCCCTGCGTGGTAGCACCCTGGCTCACACCAATGACCTTGCCGTCCAGGTCCTCAATCGAGGTAAAGCCCGAACGCTTCTTGACCATGAGTCCCACGTAGTCGGTGCGGTACGGCGTCGAGAAATCCCAGCTCTTCTTGCGCTCGTCGGTGATGGTGTAGGTCGCCGCGACCACGTCAAGCTGGCCGTTATCGATCAGCGGGCCGCGCGTCTTGGGCGTTACGTCGGTAAACTCGACAAGCTCCTGGGCACGGGCATCCTTGTAGCTCACGCCAAAGACGGCAGCGGCGATCTGGTAGCACAAATCGACTTCCATGCCCTCAAAGCGACCCTTGGCGGTGTCGTAATAGCCGTAGCCGGGAACGTCCTTCTTAACGCCGGCATTCAGATGGCCACGTGACTTGATGGCCGCAAGCTTGGACCCCTTGTCGGAGCCCTCACCGCTGGTGGAGTTGCCGCAACCGGTAAGCGCGGTCCCCGTCAGCGCGAGCATGCCGGCGCCAGCCAGCTGCAAAAAGTGACGGCGCGACACGGCCGCCCTCGTCATATCCGTCATGTCCATCACCGCGCCTAGTGCAGAATCTTGGACAGGAACTCGCGGCAACGCGGGTTCTCGGGGTTATCGAAGAAGTGCTCGGGCGTGCCCTCCTCCAGAATGCGGCCGTCCTCCATAAAGATGACGCGGTCGGCCACCTGGCGCGCAAAGCCCATCTCATGCGTCACGCAGATCATGGTAATGTCCTCCTGCGCGAGCTCAATCATAACGTCCAGAACTTCCTGAACCATCTCGGGATCGAGCGCCGAGGTCGGCTCGTCAAACAGGATGATGGGCTGCTTGGTGCACAGGGCGCGGGCGATGGCGATGCGCTGCTGCTGACCACCCGAGAGATTCTGCGGATACTCGCCGGCCTTATGCGCCATGCCGACGCGCTTGAGCGCGGCGATGGCGATCTCGGTCGCCTCCTCCTTGCTCTTCTTTTGCAGTTTGATGGGCGCGAGCGTCAGGTTGCCCAGCACCGTCATGTTGGGATACAGGTTGAACTGCTGAAACACCATAGAACTATACTTGCGAGCCATCTCCAGGTGGTTCTTCTTGGTAAGCGGCGTGCCGTCGATGATGACCTCGCCCGACGTAGGCTCTTCTAGGTAATCCACGCAGCGGATGAGCGTCGACTTGCCCGAACCGGACGGCCCGATCATTACGAGCTTCTCGCCGCGCTTAACGGTGAGATTGATGTCTTTGAGCACATGCAGGTCGCCAAAGTACTTGTTGAGATGCTTGATCTCGATCATGTCTGCCATGAATGTCCCTTCCCTGCGTTTACATGAGTTGAACTATTGTACGGAAAGAACCACGTTTCCGCAGCCCACACTACATTCCCGTAAAGAACCCGCAACCTTTAACCCACTCATTGGGGACAGACTTAAATGAGTACCTACTCATTGGGCACTCATTTAAGTCTGTCCCCAATGAGCGCCCAATGACCAGCCAGGGGAGGCGCCCTTCATCGGCCGACAAAAAAGGGCGCGACCGCAATGGTCACGCCCCTCAGCATCGGCTATGTGTCGGTCAGCCCTTAAGACAGCTTTGCTCCGACGATCTTTGCCGCGGCCGGCTTATCGAAGTTGCCGCCGGTGGCCTTGCCGAGTGCTCCCATGACCTGGCCCATCTGCTTCTTGGACGTGGCGCCCAGCTCGGCGATAACCTGCTCGATCAGGGCCTCGAGCTCCTCGCCCGAAACCTGTGCGGGCAGCAGGCTCTCCAGAATCTTGACCTGCTCGGTCAGGTTGTCGGTACGCTCCTGGTCGGTGCCGGCCTTGATGGACATCTCCAACGTCTCGCTCGTCTGCTTGATCAGACGCTTGATCATGCTGTTGACGTCTTCCTCGGTCACATCGCGGCGCTCGTTAACCTCGATATTCTTCACCTCGGCCTTGACCTGGCGAATGATGGACAGGCGAACCTTGTCCTTGGCCTTCATGGCCGCGATCATTTCCTTCTGCAGCTCTTCGTTGGTCATCTGCAAATCCTCTCTGATAGCGTGGGCGGCACTCGCGCGAGCACCGCCCCATGATTACTCAGTCGTCGACGAATCGTCGGTCGAGCTCTTGGTGACGCCCTTCAGGCTCACGTTATAGGGTACGTCCTTGGGCATGGGGTTGACGGTAATGTCGGCGTCCTTCTTGTACTGCTCCAGCCACTCGCTGTATGCAGTGCTGGCCGCCCGCGTCTTCACCACATTAGAAACGTACTTCTTGATGTCCTTGGGTACCTGGTTGATGTCATCAACCTGATTATCGACATGGAAGTAGTCGGTGCACTTGATGATGTGGTAGCCATAGGTCGACTCGACGACTTCGCTCACGTCGCCCTTGTTGAGCCCCTCGAGCGCCGTCTGGTAGCTGTCGACGAAAGTGGTGAGCTTATCCCAGCCCACATCGCCCTTCTTCTCCTTGGAACCGGTGTCCTCGGAGTACTGCTCAACGGCGTCCTCAAAGCTCAGCTCACCGGAGTTGATCTTGTCCAGGCACTCCTGTGCCTTGGCCTTGGCGGCAGCCTTGTCCTCGTCGGAAGCGTCGGAATCAACCTTGATCAGGATGTTCGACGAGCGGCGGGCGTCGTTGTAGCTGGACAGGTTCTCGTTGATGTAATCGACAATCTCGCTGTCCTTGGGCTTGCTCGTGGGCGCGACGGCATCCTTGAGTTTCTGTTGCGCCAGACTCTCCTTGAGCGAGTCCTTGTAGGTGTCCTCGGTATAGCCGTAGGTCTTGAGGGTCTTCTTAAAGGCCTTGGCACCGCCTGCGCTCTTGCACGCGTCCTTCCAAGCCTTCTCGACCTCCTCGTCCGACACCGTCACGCCGTTCTCCTTCTGTGCCTGTTGAAGCAGAATCTGCTGCGTGTAGGAGTCGATGAGTTGCTTGCGGTACTTCTTGGGCGTGAGGTCGTTGTCAACCAGATACTGCGCCCAATCCTTATCCTTGGTGTAGCCGTAGGACGTGCGCATGCTCATGATCTGCTTGGTCACGGTGTCCTCGGTGAGGTTGGTGCCGTTGATAGTTGCAGCAACACCGCCGGTCAGCTTGTAGCCCGAGGTGTCCTCGGCCTGCGACATAAGGCCGGAGCACGCCATCGCCGAGACGGAAAGCAGCATCGCCAGCACGCCGATGACCACCAGGACGATCTTGACTGTCTTAGACACGTACGTCTTGCGCTGCTTCTTGCGAGAGCTGGAGGCGGCGCGGGACCGTTGCTCGGACGTCGGCACGACCTCGGGGTTCTTTTTCTTATTTGCCATGTTTGGCCTTTCGCATCACGAATCGAACAAACGCCATTGTGTCACAACGCAGCCCCCGCGGCACACCTGGTGCATGGGGGACGGGTTAATCTGCACCATTTTGGTGCAAAGGGGACAGGTCTGGCAGTTGGTAGTTAGGGACGTTCCTTTTCTGCCGGCGGTTAGGGACAGTCCCCCAGTGCCGGACTTAGAAGTGGCGACGGATGGCGTCGACCATGCCCTGGGGCGTGGTCTGGCCGAGTACATCGGCTGCAGCGTCGGCATCCATAAAGATATTCATGAGCGCCTGAAGTGCCTCGACCTGACCGCCCGGCTCGGCGATGCCCAGGTTGATGACGATCTGCGCCGGCACCGGGGCGCCCATGCCCGCCATAGCGTTGAACGTCACAGGTGCGGCGGGCTTTACCACCGCGATATAGGGCTTGGCCACAAATCCCGGATCGGTATGCGGAATGGCGATGTTTGCCGCCGGCATAGCGAGACCCGTGGGATAGGCGTCCTCACGTGTGCGAACGGCGTCGAGCCAACCGGGCGCAATGCAGCCACGCGGAGCGAGCTCGCCCTCGAGCCGCGCAAACACCTCATCCGGCGTCGCACACTCCCAATCAAAAAACACCAGCTCAGGCGTAAACAATGCTTCGTTATCAGCCATGGGCCCACCTCTCTCACTTTGTCACCTGCGACGTTCTTTAACGACTAGTCATTGAAGAGCGTCGCAGGTGATTACCTATAACAAAGGATGGCCACTTGCGCCTTGGCGCCAATGACCACCCTGACTACTCGGCTAAATTGTACTGTGCGCCACTAGCCGCGCGGCGCATCAATTGCGACCTTGCCGCTCTCCAGCACGTGAACGCGACCGTCGGCGAGCATTTGCACGACCTCGGGATACAGCACATGCTCGATCGCGTGGATGTGCTCCTCGAGCGTGTCGACGTCCCAGCCCTCCTCAACAGCCAGCGCACGCTGGGCGATGATGGGGCCGTTGTCGTAGATCTCGTTGGCAAAGTGCACGGTCACGCCGGTCACCTTGACGCCGCGAGCAAAGGCATCGTCAATCGCATGCGCACCGGTAAAGCTCGGCAGCAGCGCCGGATGCAGATTGACCACGCGGTTGGGAAACGCCGCCAGCAGCGGCGTGTGCACCATGCGCATGTAGCCGGCCATGACCACATACTCGCAGCCGCGCTCGAGAAGCTCGTGCGCGATGATCTCGTCAGCGGCGATGGGGTCGGCGTAGACATCCTTGGACAGCGTGAGCGTCTGGATGCCCGCGCGCTCAGCGCGCTGCAAACCCTTAGCCGAAGAACGGCTCGACACCACAAGCTCAATCGAAGCGTTGAGCTTGCCGGCGGCGATCAGATCGATCAGCGCCTGCAGGTTGGTACCCGAACCGCTGATGAGCACACCGATCTTGAGCGGCTCGGCCGTATCGGTGCCGGTCGGACGGGTGTAGGGCACAAAGCTCAGGCTCGCGGCAGCAGCCATCTGCTCGTTAGCGCTCATCGGAGTACACGACCTTACCGGAGCCCTCGACGCACTCGCCCACGCGGAACGGCTTCTCGCCCAGCGCGACCAGGGCCTCGGTCACGGCAGCCTCGTCCTCGGGGGCGACGATCAGGCACAGGCCAACGCCCATGTTGAAGGTCTTGCACGCCTCGTTGGGCGCAAGCTCGGCCTGGCGCGACACATAGGTGATGACGGGCGGAACGTCCCAGCCCATCTCGGCACCGTTGCGGGTGACCACAGCGTCGACGTCGTCGGCGAGCGCGCGGTTGAGGTTCTCGGTAATACCGCCGCCGGTGATGTGGGCAATGGCATGAACGTTGGCGCCGCCGCGCAGCAGCTCCAGGATCGGCTTGACGTAGATGCGCGTGGGAGCCAGCAGGGCGTCTGCCAGCGATGCGCCGCCGAGCTCCTCGAGCGGACGGCTCAGCTCCTCGGCCTTAGCGGCGGCCTCGGGCGTGCCCGGCTTAATGCCGTCGACGCCGATGACCTTGCGCACGAGCGAGTAGCCGTTGGAGTGCACGCCGGTGGAAGGCAGGCCCAGGATCACATCGCCCGGGCGGACGTTTGCGGGGTCGAGCATCTTGGGACGGTCGACGACGCCCACGGTAAAGCCGGCAAGGTCGTAGTCGGCCGGAGCCATGACGCCCGGGTGCTCGGCCATCTCGCCGCCCACGAGCGCGCAGCCCGCGAGCTTGCAGCCGTCGGCCACGCCCTTGATGATCTTTGCCATGTGCTCGGCCTCGATGTGGCCGATGGCAACGTAGTCCAGGAAGAACAGCGGCTCGGCGCCCGAAGCCAAAATGTCGTTGACGCACATGGCGACCAGGTCCTGGCCCACCGTCTCGTGACGGTCCATGATCTGGGCGAGCACGAGCTTGGTGCCCACGCCGTCGGTACCGCTAATCAGAATCGGGTCTTCCATATCCTTAAGCGCGGCGGCCGAGAACAGGCCACCGAAGCCACCGATGCCGCCGATGACCTCGGGACGGTTGGTGTCCTTAACCATTTGCTTAATAGCGTCGACGGCGCGGCCGCCCTCAGCGGTATCGACGCCGGCATCCTCATACGTCACATGCTTGCTGTCGCTCATCTGAGCCTTCCTCTCCCACTACCGTCCGCCGCGCGGGCGCCAAACGGTGCTCATAGTTGCGTTCATTCCGGCGTGTGCCATAACAGCACACGCCGTCATATCAACAAAACAGCAGGTAAAACCTACCAGAATAAACCTGTCCCTACATGGCAGGCTTTAGGCCTCGCCGTGCTCCTCTTCCCAGCTGCGGTCGTCGTATTTCTCGACCACGGCGTCGTCGTCAAAGTGCAGCGGCTTATCCAGGTTGCGGGGCTTAAAGCCCTCCATAAACTTATCGCGGCCAAAGCTCTCGGGAATCGCCACGGGGTAGCGGCCGGTAAAGCACGCATCGCAGTAACCGCCCTTGGGCATGACCTTAAGCAGGCCCTCGACCGAAAGGAAAGCCAGCGAATCGGCGCCAATGTACTCGCAAATCTCATCGACCGTTTTGTTGGCGCTGATAAGCTGCGACTGCACGTCGGTATCGATACCGTAGAAGCACGGCCAGATGACCTCGGGCGAGTTGATGCGGATATGAATCTCCTTGGCGCCAGCGTTGCGCAGCATCTTGACGAGCTGCACCATGGTGGTGCCGCGCACGATGGAGTCGTCGATGACGACCAGGCGCTTGCCCTCGATGTTGTCGCGAAGCGGGTTGAGCTTCATGCGCACGCCCATGGCGCGCAGCTCCTGCGTAGGCTCGATAAACGTACGGCCCACATAGCGGTTCTTGATAAGACCCTCGCCAAAGGGAATACCGCTCTCGTGCGAATACCCCTCCGCAGGCGGCAGGCCGGAGTCGGGCACGCCGATGACCAGATCGGCCTCGACGGGCTCCTCGTGTGCCAGCTGACGACCCATGTCGTAACGGCAGGCATAGACGCTCTTGCCGTTCATGATGGAGTCGGGGCGGGCAAAGTAGACCTGCTCAAAGATGCAGTTTGCGGGCTCTTCGGCTGCAGGCACGCCCTGCTCGGATACCAGACCCTCGGCGCTGATGCGCAAAATCTCGCCGGGACGAACGTCACGGACGTACTCGGCACCCACGATGTCGAGTGCGCAGGTCTCGGAAGCAACGACCCAGCCGCCGGCGCGCGTGACACGGACGGCGGAGTCGACCGTCGCGGCGCCGTCCTGCGACGGCAGCTGCGAAACGGATGCGGCATCGGCCTGGTCCAGGCCCTCGTCCACCAGCTTGCCCAGCACGAGCGGGCGAATGCCGTGCGGATCGCGGAATGCGTAGAGCGCCTGCTCGTTGATGAGCGTCATGGCGTAGCCGCCGCGCACGAGCTCCATGGTCTTGCGAATGCCCTCACGCAGATGGCCCGTACGCTGAGTAAAGTAGCCGATAAGCTTAGTCGCGACCTCGGAATCCGAATTGGAGAGGAACGGCACGCCCAGCTCGATTAGCTGGCGGCGCAGCTCGTCGGTGTTGACCAGAGTGCCGTTGTGAGCAAGCGCGATAATGACGCTGTTGATGGTAGAAAGATGCGGCTGCGAGGCTTCCCAGCTCTTGGCACCGGCAGTGCCATAGCGCACGTGGCCCACGGCCAGCTGACCGGAGAGCGTCGACAGGTCGGCGTTGGAGAACACGCGGTCGAGCAGTCCCAGGTCTTTGCGAACCATAACCGTGCCGCCGTCGCCCACGGCGATTCCCGCCGATTCCTGGCCGCGATGCTGCAGCGCGCGCAGACCAAAGTACGTCAGTCGAGCCACATCGCGATCGGGCGCCCACACACCAAAAATGCCGCATTCCTCATGCAGCTGGTCGGAGTCCGGATCATACGTCGACATGGTCTTCACCTGTCCCGCGGCGCGCTCGGCCGCGTGGATGGTTTCTTGAGACATGGCATCCCCTCAGAGCCTCGTTATTTGGCGTTACCTGCCCTATTATACGCACGGCAAGACAAGCACTCCCGCGCATGAACAGCGCTTTTTAAAAGCCCACCGAGCTTATAATCCGTTTTGCAGCCAAACATTTTATTGGGCAACCGCCTCGGGGCCGACGATCCCGCATGCTTTCGTTGCGACGTGTCTCGCCCGCCGTTAGGGCTTGCATTGTTGCAATCGGGACGTTCGTCCTGTCTTTTGGCAGGTCGGCGGCGTATCCTTGTACCTACAGCAAAACGAGAAAGGTTATGTATGGATCGAAACGAACTCGACCCCAGCGTCCCCAGCGCCACGGAGGTCAAGAAGATCCCCCTCATCATTAAGGTGTACGCCGTCCTGTGCATCCTGTCCGGCGTGGGTACGCTCCCGTCGGTCGGCGCCTTTATGTGGCAGGTCATCACCGCACTCATCAACGGCAACGCCGCCGCCAAGCTCGGCGACAACACGCTCGTCGCGGTCGGCCTCATCGTCGCCGGCATCATGCTCTCTGCGGCAAGTGCCGTCATCCTAATCATCTTTGGCCTGGACCTTATCAAGAACCAGCGCCGCAATGCCGCCCGTCTGTCCTATATCCTTATCGCATTGACCGTCGTCGAGCTTTTGGTTGACGTGATGCTCCAGGGCATCGGGCCCTTCTTGCTTCGCCCCGCCATCCAGCTCGGCATCCTCGTCGCGCTTTCGACCACCGTCGACCCCACGCTGCGCCAGGAGCGCGAGCTGCAACGCCGCCTGCAGGAGATGCTCGACCGCGACGCCGCCGCCGAGGGCATGCTCGGGCGCGATGAAACCGGCGAAGGCTACATCAAGCTCAACTACTTCAACCTGTTCTGGGTATTCTTTGTCTGCTGCATACTCGGCCTGATCGCCGAGGACATCTGGCACATGACGGTCGACGACCCGGGCGTCTACCAGAACCGCGCCGGCATGCTGTTTGGCCCCTTCAGCCCCATCTACGGATTTGGCGCCGTGCTCATGACCATGGTGCTCAACCGCTTCTACAAAAAGAACCCCATCATTATCTTTTTGGTGAGCGCGCTGCTCGGCGCAAGCTTTGAGGTGTTCGTGGGCTGGTTTATGCAGACCTCGTTTGGCGTGGTCTCGTGGAGCTACTCGCATATGAAGCTCTTTGGCATGCCCGATCCGCTCGCCGTCCTTACGGGCGGACGCACCTGCACGGGCTTCGCCTGCCTGTGGGGTCTGGGTGGCCTCATCTGGATCAAGCTGCTGCTGCCGAGACTGCTCAAGCTCATCAACATGATTCCGTGGAAGAGTCGCTACTCGGCTACCGTCATCTTCACCATCATTATGCTGGTCGATGGCGTTATGACGCTGCAGTCGCTCGATTATTGGTATCAGCGCGTCAACGGCACGGAACCGGATATTCCCGTTGCGCAGTTCTACGGCAAGTACTTCGATAATGACTTTATGGAGAATCGCTTCCAGAGCATGACCATGAGCCCCAAGGATGCGACGCGCGTGTAGCGCCAACCGCGCCCAAAACGCAAAATGCCCGCCGGTATCACACGTACCGGCGGGCATTTTTATAAACGAGCCTTCTATCGACGCAAGCCTCTACGCCTCGCGCTCGACCTCACTCACGCATTCATTCTTGATGGTGCCAACGAGCGCCTGCAGCGCATCGACCACGTGCGGGCGAATGTCCCCGCCGATGAGCACGAGCATGATGTCGTCACCTACGGCAAGCTCGCCGCTTGCCAGCCACACGCGCACATAGCCGATACCCGGCATCGCGCGCGTCGCCTCGATGGCGGCCTGTACCTTGCTGGCGTCGTAGCCAAACACCATGCCGCCCACCTTGTGGCCCGGCGCCACGCCATCGGTCTCGACACCGCGCGCCTCGGCCTTGGGCGTCGCGCGCACCACACCGTTATGTGTCAGATACATACCGCACGCAGGTGCCGACGAATCGACCTTGGCCTCGCGCAGCCAAGCATCAATCGAAGGCATCGTTTTGCCGTTCTCAAGCATCATTTCTCCCTTACCGTCATCGAGTAGCCAATTTGGAACGGGGCTTTTTTAGCTACTCTCGAACAACTTATTCCTCGACCGACGTGAGCACCATGACGGCACGCGTGTTGCTCAGCGATAACGAACGACAGGTAACAAGCGTTACGACCTTGGTTGCCGAAGCGGCACGATCGGTGGCATCGCTCGCCACGGCAGAGGCACCGTCGAGCATCTCGGACAGATAGTTCTTGAGCCCGTCATCGCCCTCAAAATTGGGCGTGCGAGCCTTGGCATACGTGTCCTCGACAACTTTGGTCGCCAGTGGTCGCAGCTTATACGTAGCATCCCGTGTGATGTAATACACAAACTCGATGCTATCGAACGTCGCCTGGTCGGTGGTGTCCGAAATCACGTTGAACATCGACCCGTCGTTCATATGGTGGCCGTAGATCGTGGTCTGCTGGTCAACCATTCCCGGCGCGGTATCATCACTATCCAAGAAAATGGCACCGGACGCGTTAGATGTACCGTCAAACAGCGTGTTGAGGTATTTGGAGTTGTTGTTGGTCTGCACCACGGGATAGTTGATGTTGGTTCCCGGCACATAAATCCAACCCACAATCTCGGGGTTTGTCTGAGCAAGCGCATCGAAGTCGATAATCGGCACGCCGCTGGCGTCCTGATCGCTTACATATTGCTTCTCGATTTTCTGGTACGAATCGCTTGCCTGCTTATAGCCAATCTGAGCATTGATAAAGATAGCGGCGGCGGCGACAATCAGACCGATGCCCACGATAATGAGCAGAATAGGAATGATGGAGCGGCGCTTTTTACGCGGCGGCTCAGTGTAGCTGGACGCCGCGCCGCTCGTTTGCCTCGGCGTCCGGGCCTGCTTCTTTGCCGTGCCATATGACGAAGGGCGATACGCAGCCGGCGTATCCTGGCGGCGATGGGACGCCGGTGTCACGGGGCGCGGCGCGCGCGGCTGCTGAGGAGAGGATGTCCGACCCTGCCGTGCCGCATGGGCAGCACCCGGCTTCGACGGATCGGGAATCTGAGAAGCCTTGAATCGTTTTCCCTGATAGTCGGACATGGCTCTCCTTATACTGCGGTGAAACGGCGGAACGCCTAGGCGTCGGCCATCTCCTGCTTCATCTTCTCGATAACCTTGCGGTACTCGGGGTCGCAAGCGCCCAGAATCTGCGTGGCGTAGATGGCGGCGTTCTTGGCGCCGTTGATGGCAACGCAGGCCACGGGCACGCCCGAAGGCATCTGCACCATC
Source organism: uncultured Collinsella sp. (assembly GCA_900556285.1). Classification (GTDB taxonomy): domain Bacteria; phylum Actinomycetota; class Coriobacteriia; order Coriobacteriales; family Coriobacteriaceae; genus Collinsella. The sequence goes on from USOF01000009.1 coordinate 13,162, forward strand.
GACAGCAGCGAATCCATGCCGCCCAGGTCACTCGTCTTCATAGGCACGCCGATGACCGGCAGCGGCGTAAAGGCAGCCACGACACCACCCAGGTGAGCGGCCTTGCCGGCGGCGGCGATAATCACTTTGATACCGCGATCGGCAGCAGTCGAGGCCCACTCGTGGACCTTCGCCGGCGTGCGGTGTGCGCTCGCAATGACGAGCTCATAGGGCACACCAAGCGCCTCGAGCTCGGCGGTGCAGCCTTCCATAACGCCCAGATCGGACTTGGAGCCCATGATAATCCCGACAACCGGCTTTTGATCTGCCATAAACAAAGACCTCCTGTTGAGAGCGGTGACGCGGCCAATCCGCGACCCTTAACTACTGAGAGTAGTATCTGTCTCTTATACACATCTGACGCTGCCGACGA